>FR902930.1:56067-66208 GCA_000438155.1 Firmicutes bacterium CAG:95 | reverse complement strand
AATCATTTCTGCATGGCTGAACTGTTACAACAGATAATCTCAGCAAATGCTCCCCTAGCGAAGTGATTGATTTATTTCGGTGATTGCACCGATCGTTATAAAGATACAACGCTTTCCGGCCGGTGTCAATCCCCTGTATGGAATTACATCCGGATTTCCTCACCCAGTGCAAAGGAATAAATAATCCGTTCCTTTACCTTCTTGCCAACGATTCGTTCTAAGGCTTCCGTATAGTATTCCATCTGGGTGTGATAACGCTTCACCAGCTCTTCCCCGGTCTTTACGGCATCGGTCTTATAATCCATAAGGATAAGATCGTCACCCTCTTCAAAAAAGGCATCAATAATTCCCTGAATCAGTACCTGCTCCTCATGCGGAAACTGCGGCTTTACGCGGTCTGCTGCGATGCCAAGTACAAAGGGCTGCTCTTTTTTAAGCTTCTGAAGGTGCTGTGCCTTTGCCATTCTCTGTGCCAGTGAAGATTGAAAAAATATAACAAGCTTTTTCACAGAAACGGCTTCGCTCCATGGCTTCTGCAACAGCTCTTTCTCTACCATGAGTGCAATCTGCCGTTCCAACTCTAAAATCATGTAAGTATCTGCTTCTGATTTCTCAGATTTCTTGCTCCGGTTTTCTTCCCGGTTCATTTCTTTATTATTTTCCTCATTATGCTTCTCTTTCTGACTCTGATCTTGTTCCTGATTCTGCTTCCATTCTTGATTTTGTTCCTGTATCTGTGCTTTTGCTTCCAGCACCTTCTCAAAATCAAGCAGCTCCATCACCCGGTGGTAAGCGCTTCCGCGGTCTGCCCCGGACATTCCCTGCTCTTCCTGCATAAAGGCTGGAATATACGGCACGATTTCCTTTTCCGGGAACAATTCTCCCGCAAAATCCAAATCCATCTGTGCTTTCTTTAACTCGGAAACACTGGTCTTTGTCACCAGCTCCTTTAACCCTTCGTCCGCATACCTGCGGTCCATGCGCTGCCGCAGCTTTTCCTTCTGTGCAAGCTCTTCTTCTGGCGCCTCTTCCCTCGTAATCCGGTACATAAACTGTTCTCTTTTCAGAAGCTGTCCACACTCCCCGGAAATTTCCTGTTCCTTCAGCTCTCCTTCGCTGATAAACTGTGCATCAGACAATGCCGGCAGAACAAATTGCAGGAACGATCCGGCATTCAAAAGATCCGTAAAACGCATTCGGCCATCCTCGGCCTTCGTATTTTCATATAATGCAATCTGTTCCCTAAGCTTTTCTCCATCCCTGACAACTGCTGTAAGAATCAGCTTTTCCCTGGCACGCGTCATGGCAACATAAAGAACACGCATTTCTTCTGCCAGCGTATCCAGACGCATTTTCAGGGAAACCACATTTTTCTTCGTCATACGGCGCTGGATGCGAAGCTCACTGTCAATCTCATCCACTCCCATCCCCAGATCCATATCGGTCACAAGACGTCCTGTGGTATCCTGCATATTGAATTTCTTGGATAAGCCTGCCACGAAGCATACCGGGAATTCCAGTCCTTTACTCTTGTGGATACTCATAATCCGTACGACATCAGCATTTTCATCCAGAATATCCGCTTCTCCGTAATCCACCTCATACTTCGACAGCTGCTCGATGTAGCGCAGAAAATGAAAGACACCATAAAAGCTCGTCTGCTCAAAGGCGACCGCCTTAGACAAAAGCATTTCCACATTCGCCCTTCGCTGCTCACCGCCGGGCTTTGCCGTCACATACTGAAAATACCCGGTTGTATAAATCAATGCTTCCAGCAGCTTATGAATCGGCGTATAAACGGACATCTGCCGGTAATGCTCCAATATGGTTAAAAAGTCCGCGATCTTCTCTTTTAAATCTCCATCATAAGCCCTTAACTGATCGATCAGAGCCACCGGTTTGCCGGCTGCCACTACCGCTTCTGCTGAATCATCCCCCACTACGGTATTCTCTTCTGAGGTATTTTCTCCTGCTTTGGCCTTATCTTCTGAAGCCTTCCCTTCGATCTTCTTGTCCGTCACACCGGCCCGGATTCCCGCAATCTCCTCCTCGCCAAAGCCTCCAAAGTAAGATTTCATCGTTCCATACAGAGGAATATCCTGCCTCGGATTGTCAATCACATGCAGGAACTGCAAAAGCTCCCGGATCTCCGAGGCTTCAAAATACCCGGTGCGGAGGCTCACATAAGCAGGAATTCCCTCCTTTTGCAGCGTCTCCTTAAACTCCTGCGCCCAGCCGGAATTCGTCCGGAGCAGAATCACCATATCCCGGTACTGTACCGGCCGCAGCGCACCGGTCTCCTTGTCCGTCACCTGAAAGCTCTGATACAGTGTACGGATTTTGGCAGCAATTGCCCTGGCTTCAAAGCTGCGCACCGACTCTCCGCTTTCCTCCTCCTGCGTAAAAATCAGATATTCCGTGTCATTCCCGGTGTTTTCCGGATAAGAGGCTCCCTCATAAAGGGCAGCATCCTCATCATAGACAATCCCGCCAAGCTCCTGCCCCATAATCTTCTGAAACAGCGTGTTGACTCCCTCCAAAACCTCTCTGCGGCTCCGGAAATTCTTATGCAGGTCAATCCGCTGGCAGCCGGATTCTTCCTTCGTATAGGTATGGTACTTTTCCATGAAAAGCTCCGGTCTTGCCAGACGGAATTTATAAATGCTCTGCTTGACATCTCCTACCATGAAGCGGTTATTTCGTCCGTCCTGTTCTCCGGAAACTGCCATCAGAAGATATTCCTGCACCAGATTACTGTCCTGGTATTCATCAATCAGAATCTCGTCAAAGCACTCCCGGTACTCCTTTGCCGCCCTGGTCGGAACAATCTCCCCGTCCTCTCTGGTAAGCAGAATCTGTAACGCCAGATGCTCCATATCGCCAAAATCGATCATATTGGCCTCGCGCTTTTTCTGCGTAAGCATACGTTCATAAGTGAGCACCAGAGAAATAAGCTCCTCCACCATCGGATAGGCTCTGTGCATCTGTGCAAGCACCTGTTCGGGAGATCGTAACAGGAAATCGCCTTTCAGCTTCTCGATCTGCTTTTTCACCTCATTACGGAGTTGCTGAGCCATGGCACGTAATGCAGGATCCACAGAGTCATCCTTTTTCGAAGGGAGACGCCCGAAGGTGATCTTCTCCATGACCTCATACTGTTCCTGATAGGTCTCCTTCATCGATGCCTGCTCTAACATCTCCGCTTCCTTTTCAAGAAGCTCCCCATACATATAAGGGCCTGCCGGACGCTCTGACAGCCTGCACGCCTGCCAGAGTTTTCCGGCCAGCTCCTGCAGCATAAAGCACACATGGGAGGTAAGATACCTGCACCACTGCGTCCCGTTCAGTTCCTCCACATCCGCAGCTTTATAATCCTCCATGCAGCCAAGAAGCCAGTCTTCCGGCCAGGGATAGCTCTCTGCGAAGTCATGTAGCTTTTCGATATATTGCATGAGAAGCCGGTCGTTGCTTCCCCCTGTAAAATATTCCACACACTGCAGAAACTTCGGATCTGCCGCATCATATTCCTGCTCAAGCAGTTCATTTAAGGTATCCTGCTGCAACAGCTTCAGTTCTCCCTCATCTGCCACACGGAAGCCGGGATCTAACCCGATCTCATGGAAATGATTGCGGATAACGAAAAGACAGAAGCTGTCGATTGTGGTAATCTGCGCCTTATGTAATAACGCTGCCTGCTTCTGTAAATGCCCGTTAAACGGATCCACTGCAAGCTCCCGGTCAATCGCCTGCCGGATACGCTCGCGCATCTCTGCCGCTGCCGCATTCGTAAAGGTCACTACCAGTAAGCGGTCAATATCCACCGGATGCTCTTTATTCAGAATCATCTGAATGATTCTCTCGACAAGCACCGCCGTTTTACCGGAACCGGCTGCTGCCGAAACCAGAAGATTCCGGTTTCTTAAATCTATGACCTGCTGCTGCTCCTTCGTAAAGGTTACTCCCACGCCGCATCCTCCTTCTTATATCTGTCCTCTGTGAGCAGGCTCCCCCGGACATTTTATGCAATCAGTTCTGCATGGCTGAATGCTTACGCATCTTTTCGATGATATCCTGCTCATCCTTAAGGACATCCATGCCATGTCCGGGCTTTCGTTTTTCAAAGCCCGGTATTTTTCCGTCAAATGCACAGATTTCGCGGAACGTACAATAGGTACAGGACTCGGTATTGCCCTGCTCGCAGGGATTGACCTCAATATTTCCCTGTAGGATTTCGGTTCCAAACTGGTGCATCTTCTGGTTTACATAATTCGATATCACTTCGTAATCCTGCCGGTTTACCACACTGGACCGGGTAGATAAGGAGCCGTCACTTTTGCGCTCCACCGGAATAATTGAGGATTTCGTTGCAAAGCTGCCGTCCAGAAGTCCGATGACCTCCTCACTGTCGTTCACCAGTCCATTCATGCGCAGCTCCTTCAAAAGCTGATCGTTTACCTGCTCCGGACTCAGCTCTTCCTCACTCTTAATCATCGGGTCATTCACATGATAGTAAAGCAGCGCTGCCGGAACAACCTCCTTATCCGGATGACTTTTCTTCATCATTTCTGCCGCCACATTCATATAGACAATGAGCTGGAGCTGCAGGCCATAGTAAACGGCTGCCAGATCAAACTTCTTATTTCCCGATTTATAATCAATCACCTTAACATATATGTGATCTTCATCCTCACAGGTATCCAGACGGTCAATCCGGCCCCGGAGCTTCATCTTCTCTTCCTCCGAAAGCGTAATATTCACTGCATCCAGGTTTTCCACTCTCGAAAAGCTCATCTCGAACGCCTCCGGCAGGAATTTTCCGCTCTTTAGCTGCTCCTTTAACGCCCAGATCGTCCGTTTCAGAATCCGGTACATCCGCTCAATCATGTACTGATAACGCGCAGAGCTGTAAAGAATCGTTTCGCCATACTGCATGGAACAGTTCTCCAATGCCTCCCTAAGAAGCTGTTCGCCTTCCTCCTTCGGAAAATCCAGCCAGGTATAACCATGCTCCTTCAGGCAATGGGAGAACACCTCTAAAACCTCATGGTAAATATTTCCAAGATCTGTATTCTCAAGCTGGAACACTTCCCGCTCCTTAAGATTCAGCCCATATTGGAGAAAGTGTGCATAGGCACACGCCGCATAGCGTTCCAGACGGCTGACACTGTTTTCCAGTACCGTTCCGTAAACCATTCTCGCAATCATCGCTCCCAGCGGCTTATGCTCATAATGCTCATAGGCAGCCTGCAAAAGCTTCTCCATCTGACCGCGGAAGGCAGAATCCTCCCAGTAAATCCGGCACAGGCTGAAAAATTCCTCATCCGTCATGCCGCCCGCTCTTCCCTGTGCACGCTCGCGCAGTTCTTCTGCCACATAGGGAAGGGCATCCTTCTTTCCCATGATCCGTTCGGTTACAGACTCTTTACCCTCCATCAGATTTCCCTGATAAGCGCATGGAAAAAGATCCTTCACTGTATCAATCAGATAAGAAGGACGGAGCGTTTTGCCATCGCTGCTGATCCGGGCATAGGACAGATACAGCCGCTCGGACGGCTTCGTCATATTCATGTATAAATACAACCGCTGCGTAAACATCTGCTGCCGTGGCGTCGGTGCCAGTTCAATATCTGAGTCCTTTAAAAACTCCCGGTCAATATCGGAAATAATCCCGCCTTTGTTTGCATTCCTTGGAATGTTTCCGTCATTTACACCAAGAAATAATAGCACCTTCACCTGATTTAAGCGGGTCCGCTCCATATCACCGACAATGACACGGTCCACACCACCCGGAATCGTTCCAACCTCAATCTCGGCGAAGCCGGAATCCAGAATATCGGCAAACTCCTGCAGGGTCATTGCTTCCTCTCTTAACAGTCCTTCGATCTGGTTAAGCAGCTCCATCACCAGCCGGTAGATCTGCGCATATTCCTTCGCCCGCTCTTCTTCTCCGTCTGCCCGGAACTTTTCCTCAAAGATTAGGAGCTTTTCCTGAATCCGTCCGGCCACAATGAACTCATACAATGCTTTTACATAGTCTGAGGCCCTTTCCTGCTTCTGCAAAAGAGGAGTCATCTGTCCGTAAAGACGCTCCCGCAGCTCATTGAGCTGCTCCGTTGCATTCCTTGTAAAAAGCTCTCCCCACTTCTTTCTTCCCTTGATTCCGGTTGCCAGAATATAATTTTCGAGAAGATCCGTCTCTTCCATCGTAAAATCGGCAAGACCGCTCCGCAGATAATGAAACACCGACTCATAGCTGAAATTCTGCAGGACAATCCGCAGGGCACTCCGTATGTATTCGAGGAACGGATTCAACAGAATTCCCCGGGTCCGGTCAATAAATACCGGAATGTCATACGTTGCGGCTTCCCGTTCAAAGAAATCTCCGTAGGTTTCCAGTTCTCCTGTCACTACCGCAATATCCCGGTAGCTGTAATTCTGCTCTAATACCAGCTTTTTAATTAAAATGCAGGCTCCCCGGACCTCCCCGGCAGGACTCATTGCTTCCCGGATCTGAATTGCCGGTATGGAATCCTTCTGTGAATCCTCGTAGGGCTTTAGCGGATAACGGAACAGCTGCTTTTCCAGATGTGCCAGTTCCCTGCTTTCCCGGAACCTGGGCAGTCCGCCCTTTCCTAGATAAACGTCCTCTGCCTGCCGGACATTTCTCTTCTGTGCCCATTTCTGCAGATCACGGACCGTCTTTTTACTTAAATAAAATAACTCCTGCTCTCCCATGATCCGGTAAGGGTTTTCTCCCTCGCCCAATGTTACCGATACAATCACCATGCGCGACAACTCCATGAGCTCTGCAATCAGCCGGTACTGAATCGGCGTAAATCCGGTAAATCCATCAAAAATCACCACGCTGTTTTTCATGATTTTCGACTCATGAACCGCCCGGGATAACAGGGCAAGCGTATCCTCTGTTGTTATAAAGCGCTCTGCCACATATGCGTCAAATGCCTGATATAATGTTTTTAAATCCTTCAGCTTATAATATAACGTGCCACGGCTCTTTGAAAATTCCGCCAGCTCCCCGACACGTTCCACAGATAATCCATATTGCTTAAATTCAGAAATTGCAGATTTGATTTCATGAATATAACCGATTTTATTCAGATTCCCTGACAGAACCGGCAGGTTCTCCTTTACCGAAGAAGCTACCTTACGAAGCACCAGACTCTTGCCGGTATCATCCAAAACCGGCTTCCTTCCATACCCGGTTTCTTCAAAAATACGATGTGTGAGTCTGCCAAAGCTCAACACATCGATATTCATAATTCCACCGCCCGGACTTTCCTTTACGAGATCCATCTGCGTCTGCATGGTGAACTGATCCGGCACCAGAAACAGGAAATTACAGTCCGGATCCTTCGCCGCCATATGAAGAACGTCCTGATGAAGTCTTTTGCTTTTTCCGGAACCGGATGGTCCAAAATAAAACTGTAACGCCATGTATCCTCCTATCTCTGCTCATGCTCTGTATCTTATTTCTCTGTTACTCCTTAATGCCCTTTTCTGACTTCCACAGCAGATGCTTCCTGCTGTATGGATGCGTTACAGAAACGGGATCATATCCTTAACCGAATCGAAAATAAGATCCGGCTCAACATCCGAAACCTTCACATCCTCCATCGTCGCCTCTCCGCTCAGTACGAGAATTCCCGTATATCCGTTGTTCACTCCTGCTGCCACATCGGTATAAAGCCGGTCACCAACCATCGCTGTACGTGCCTTGTCCACACCTTCCCGTGCCACAAGATAGTCCATAATATCACGGTTCGGCTTTCCGATAATATGATCCGGCTCTCTGCCTGCCGATGCCCTGATAAACGCATGGATTGCGCCTGCATCAGGAATGAAGCCTGTCTCGGTCGGGCAGTTATAATCCGGATGCGTGGAAAGGTACGGCAGTCCTTCCCTCACAAAGTCACAGACCCTGCACATCTTCTCATAGGTAAGCGTCGTGTCAAAGCCAACCACCACAACCTCCGGGGATTCTGTATCCAACACAATTCCTTCCTGCACAAATTCCTCGGTAAGCAGTTCATTTCCCAGTAAAAATACCCTTTTCCCCGGGAAATGCTGCTTTAAATAAGCAATCGTTGCCTGACCCGAGGTGACAATCTTTTCTTCCGTAACCTCCAGTCCCATCCGGGAAAGCTTCTTCACATAAACCTGTGGATTCTTAGAGGAATTATTCGTCAGAAAGACGTACCTTTTGCCTGCGGCCTCCACCGCACTTAAAAACTCTCTTGCACCCTCAATCCACTGTTCTCCTAAATAAATGGTTCCATCCATATCAAGTGCAAAACATTCAATATTCTTTAAGATGCCTGCTGCATCCTTATTTACATCCGGTATCATAATCTGCCCGCTTTCATAAGTGTATTTGATTACTATACAAATTCCGTAACTATTCAGAACCACATTCCAATCTTAAACTGCTCTTGTCACATGACGAAGCCAGGTCAGCTCCTCTCCCTCAAAATAAGGCTCGAGCTTCTCAAAAACAGCTGCATGGTATTCGTTCAGACGTTCCTTGTCCAGCTCACTCATCTGGCTTAATTCCACACCATCAAGATCAATCGGTACAAACGTCAGATCTTCAAAATACATGAACTGTCCATACTCGTTCTCTTCTCCCTTCCGGCAGAGAATTTCATTCTCAATCCGGATTCCGTACTGGTTTTCCAGATAAATCCCCGGCTCATCACTGGTAATCATACCTTCCTCAAAAACGGCCGGCTTTCCTGCATCCGGCAGCAGCTTCCAGCGGAAGCTCTGCGGTCCTTCATGCACATTCAGAATATTGCCGACACCATGACCGGTTCCGTGCTTATAATCCAGTCCATGCTCCCAGAGCACCTCTCTTGCACGGATATCCAGGTTTGCCCCAGTACAGCCATGTAAGAAGCGGGTAGCACGCATGGAAAGCATGGCGCGCAGTACCAGTGTATAATGCTTCTTCATCTCCGGCGTTACCGGTCCTAGGATAAAGGTTCTCGTAATGTCAGTCGTTCCGTCTATGTAATGACCGCCGCTGTCGATCATCAGCATTCCTTCCGGCTTTAATGCCGCACAGGTCTCCTTCTGTGCGCCGTAATGAATGATCGCACCGTTGGTACCATACGCGCTGATGGTCGGAAAGCTCAGTTCAATAAAACCTTCCTGCTGTGCCCGCAGTCCGTCAATCTTTTCTGCCACCGATACTTCATCCATCGGAATGGAACCGATATTCTTCTTTAACCAGTACATAAACTTCGTAACCGCCACTGCATCCTTGATATGCGCTTTGCGGGTATGCTTAAGCTCTGTCTCGTTTTTGATGGATTTCATTAAGGTGGTCGGATTTTCCTTGTTCAAAAGCGATGTACCTGCCTGTGCATCTTCCTCCACGCAGATCTTCTTTAATTCCTTGAGCACACGGAAATTCACCTGGGATTCATCAATCCAGACTCTGGATGCCTTTTCTTCCTTTGTGGCCTGCGCTGCGACACTGCCTAACATTTCATAAAACCGGTCATACGGATAAATCTCGACGCCGGCCTTTTCCATCCGTTCCCTCGCAGAGGTGTCTTCTCCTGCTGCAAAGCCTTCCTCTGCAAACAGTAACGCACGATCCTTTGTCACCATCGTATAGGCCAGCACAACCGGGCAGCATTCCACGTCATTGCTGCGGATATTGTAAAGCCATGCAATATCATCAAGGGAAGCAAGGACATGAATGCCTGCTTCTTCCTTTTTCATCTCTTCACGTACTCTTGTGAGTTTCTCTTCCACGCTCTCTCCGGCATATTCTTCGGAAAGAACAAAGACCGGATGATGAATGAGCGCCGGGCGGTTCTCCCATGCTGCATCACACAGGTCAAGGTCAAAGCGTACCTGTCCCTCATGCTTTCGGGCAATTTTTTCAAGTTCACTTCCCTTTGAAGAAGTAATGACTCTGCCATCAAAACAGAGCGTCCAGCCCTGCTGCAGCTTCTGATCGACATATTCGGTCATCGTGGAGACTCCCGGTTCTCCCATTTTCATTAAGGTAATACCGGAGTCTTTAAGCTCCTTCGCTGCCTGAATGAAATACCTGCCATCCGTAAATAAGGCTGCTTCATCAGGGGTTACCACAAGCGTTCCTGCTGAT
>FR902930.1:49140-56050 GCA_000438155.1 Firmicutes bacterium CAG:95 | reverse complement strand
CCTGCTGATCCGGTAAAGCCGCTGAAATATTTTCTTGCCATAAAAAAATCACTGACATATTCACTGTTGTGATAATCCGAGGTCGGGATTACCATACAGTGAACATCAGCTTCCTTCATCTGATTGCGTAAGCTTAAAAGTCTTTCGTTTTTCATTTTCTTACCTGCTTCCTGATATTATCTATTGATATCAATCAGATTGTTCCGTGCTTTGCACTCTCACAATCTGACATCATATTTTGTTTTTGGACACAAAAGCAGCAATCAGTCCGAATACCAACGCTGCACTGCAGCCAATGGCACCGTCCCGAAAGCCGCCTTCAAAAACGCCCATAAATCCGCTTTGATCTACCGCTTCCTTAACACCCTTCATCAGAACATGCCCAAATCCAAGCAGCGGAACCGACGCCCCCGCTCCCGCAAATTCCTTAAATGGCTCATAAATGCCAAGAAAGCTTAATACTGCGCCCGAACAGACCAGTAACACCATAATTCTGCCCGGCATCAGCTTTGTTTTTTCCATTAGGATCTGTACCAGTGCACAGATCAGTCCTCCAACCCAGAACGCATTGAAATAATCCATCCTACCCTCCTGAAATTCTGCAATAGAAGCTTGCATTTCTTTCTTATGAGTATCTGCATTTTTCTGAATTTCATACTGCGAATCTAAATTGTCTCGTAGCTGTTCAGTACCTTCACAGTTACGATGCAAAATCCATTCCAAATCGGCTTCGCCGATGGGATTTTGCATTACTGAATCATTTTCTTCTGTTCACACCTTATAAAAGAGCTAAGAACTCCGATTGGCAGACCTTCCCGGAAGCTGTACCAGAATTACGGCTGTAAACATCAGTACGCAGCCGATTAATTCCTTTACCGTCAGCTTCTGTTTTAAAATTACCCAGCCTGCCAGTACGGAAAAAGTGGATTCCATGGAAAGCAGGAGAGAGGCAATGGTCGGATCCATCCCCTTCTGCCCGATGAGCTGCAGGGTGTATGCCACACCACTTGACAGAATTCCGGCGTAGGCAATGGGAAGCCATGCTGCCACGAAATCAGACCAGTGTGGAGTTTCAAACACAAACATTAAAATGGTGAGAATCACTCCTGAGGTCAGGAACTGGATACAGGAAATCTCCACCGGATCTGCAAGCTCCACGAAATGATCCGCAAGCAGAATCTGTATGGCAAACAGGAATGCACATATAAAAACAAGCACATCACCCTTACCAATCTGTAAGCTTTCACTCATACAAAGCAGGTACATACCAATTGCTGCAAGCACGGCACACGGCCAGACCTTTCCGGGTACCTTTTTCTTCAGAAAAATTCCCAGAATCGGCACAATAATAATATACAGTGTCGTGATAAATCCTGCTTTTCCAACCGAGGTATACTGGATTCCAATCTGCTGCAGGGTAGAAGCCGCACACAGAGCCAGTCCACAGCAGATTCCTCCGATCCAGGTGATCTTCGCACCGGCAGGTGCAATTCCCTTTTTCTGATTCTGTCTTCTGCGGAATGCGATCACGGGAAGCAGAACCACTGCTCCCAGCAAAAATCGTGACGCACCAAAAGAAAGTGGGCCTAAATAATCCATGCCAACGCTTTGTGCCACGAATGCAATGCCCCAGATAAATGCGGCTGACAGTAATAAAAAGCCATTCCCTATTGAATTTGTCTTCAAGTGTCTATACCATCCTGTTGTAAATTTCTATTCGGATCTTCTTCTGTAATCCGGTCTGTGTATCTTTTACAGAGCCGCAATCACTTCTACCTCACACAGGACGTTCTTCGGAAGCTGCTTCACTGCAACACAGCTTCTTGCCGGCTTACCGGTAAAGTACTGCTCATATACTGCATTAAATGCTGCAAAATCTGCCATATCATAAAGGAAACAGGTGGTCTTTACCACGTTTTCATAGGTGGTTCCTGCTTCCTTTAAAATCTCTCCGATATTTAACATCACCTGCTTTGCCTGTACGGTAATATCTCCCTGTGCGATCTCTCCGGTTGCCGGAATGATCGGGATCTGTCCGGATGCATATAACATTCCATTCACGATAATTCCCTGGGAATAGGGTCCGATTGCTGCAGGTGCTTTTGTTGTTGCCACTTTAGTTAACATAATATTCTCCTCTTCTGATTATTTGTATAATCCAGTACCTTCATAAGCTGACATATTGCACACTCATTTCTGACAGGCTTAATTATCATCATCAAACTCAGCTGTCACATAGAAGCCCCGTTCATTCTCCGTGATCTTTACCACACGCCCTTTTCTGACCTTCAGCCGCTCACGGAACGGAATGTTCGGTGACATTGCAAGGGATGGATCAATCGTATAATAATAATTACTCGGCAGCACACCTTCGGTTACGGTAATGTCATCCCCTTCCTGCAGGAGCCCCGGCCGTTCCATTTTAAATTCCATCTGACGCATGCTGTTTCCCTCACTTTGCTTTCTTTACCACAGTGTATCATGTTCTTACGGTCTCAGGTGCAAATACTTCAACCTGTACTGAATCGCTGTTTCCAGCCATCTATTATAGTTTAAACTGTTCTACCGCATCATGCAAGAGGTCAGCTTCCTTTGATGTTCTTTGTACTGCCTCATCAATTTTTCCGGATGCATTCTGAAGCTCGGAAAGCTTCCCGTTGATGCTGCTGATCTTCTCACTGATCTGATCCTGTGCCCGGAAAATGGATTCTGCCGTATCTGCGATGGACTGCGTACTTGCAGAAAGCTCTTCAGACTGTGCTCCAAGAGTTGCCGAGGCATCCGTATAGAATCCGGCATCCTTAAGGTATGTGGATGCCATTTCCTGCATCACATCATAATCCCGAATCGTTACTGCACTCTGCAGATCGGTATGTAATGCCTCGCTCAAATTGGTGCTTCCCTCATCCGTTGGAAGCCATTCACTGTTTTTATGGGTAATCACATCTCCAGATGCCGATAAAAGAAAGCCTTCACAAAACTGCTTTTCCTCAATCTGATTGATAATCTCCAACACGGTCGTCACATCAATATCCGCAAGGACGGCAAAGGGCTTTCCGTCAACATAAAACGGATAGCATGCCGAAATGATGGTTTTGCCGGTTGCAATATCTGTATAAGGATCTACAATCACGGTATCTCCTGCCTCAAAGGCCTGAATCCACCAGCCACGCTCTGAAGGAATTAAATCCATATCCTCCCCATACTCACTTACTGCTGCATCTGCACTGCAGTAATAATAATTCAGCGCGTAGGGATTTTCCTCCCTGGATTCATGGAGAAGATCCGCTCCATTATGCAGGTCCGTATTCTTCGCTGCTTCTAAGGCAACTCCCAGCTCCTTGATCGTTGCCTTCTGTCCATCCAGCCAGGCCGATGTCTGCTGTGCCGTGGCTTCTGCAACGGAATCCACAAGCTGAATGCTGTTGCTTCTCTGTATTGAAATAATGGAAGCAATTGCAATCGTTGCACTTAATGCAACAATCACTTTGTTTACACTACTTCCCCAATTCACGATAGCACTTTTTAAGATCTGCCGCAATAAATTTTCATTCCGGATTTGTATTTTTATGAGTTCATTTATAAGGTTTATAACCATTCATTGTTTGAAAATTGCATAACAATGTAACAATTCGGGTACATCAATGGGTGTCAGCATTTATTTTTAACATTCCTGTCATTGTATAAAAAGGAAATAGAAAATACTTCCTGCCATTTTTCCTAAGGCTGCAAACAAAAGTGCAATACCAAGTCCATGCCGGAAGCCGGTTCTTCTTGAAAAAATTGGAATGGAATTCAGCATTTCCGCAATGGCAAGTGCAAGGCAGCCAACAAATATTCCGGCGAAAAATCCGAACACTATAAGAAATGCAGTTCCAGGCCATGATGGCAATATTCCTTCCCCTAAGGACTTATAAAATACACTGGCACATCCCCCTGCGACCGTTCCGAAAACCACAGCCTCCTCCAAAGCGAATATATGCTTTGCCACATGCATTTTTCCGGCAAACCGCGGTACCAGTCCGACTGAGGCAAGCACTGTAAATACTCCGGCAGATGAAAGGATCCCAAAGCTTGCTCCACATACCGCAAGCAGAACATGCATCCAGAAATTAAACATCGATCGTATCCCCCTGCCTGTCCGAGGTTTCGATCAGTGCCGTATTCACATCCGTTTCATAAATACGCATTTCCACCTCAATCGGAGTCGGATCCTTCGTGATCCTCCGGCCTCCGATATGATTAAAGAATACAATGATCCCAATCGCCAGCCCTATGGAATAGGAAATTTCCAGAATGTTGATCCCCTTTGCCGGTGTACCGGCCACCACCGTGTGCAGCTTGTCAAACAGCTCATAAATTCCAATATCATTGTGAAAGGCCATAATCGTAAACGAGGTGCCAAAAAACGTAATCATAGAGACAAATGTCAATTTAAGCCACTGTACCGGTCCCTTATGCTTCTCCACATCAATCCATTCAAGCAGTACCGCTGTCTCTCCCAGATTCTCCACCTGGATTCCCGGATACTCCTTTGTAATCAGCTCAATCACTTTCAATATGCTGATTACCTGCCGTTTCGGTGCCTCCTTATGAAACCGGAATACAGTAAGTGCCTTTACCTTCGCCATGATGTGCTCATCTGCACAAAACACAGAGGCAATGTCCCCGACGCTCACGCACGGCTCCTTCACCTCTGTGTTCTGATCTGCCCTGATATATAAAATTTTGCCTGCTCCGTTTTCACTGCCCATACCATCCCTGCTCCGTTTCAATATCATATAAAATACGGTTCTTTACTTTTTTCAGAGATAGTATGTGCAAAACCAGTCCTTTCCATACCGGATAACCTTTGAAGCATTTCCAGTCAAAATATGAAGTCATTTTAACGTATATTGGACATAAATAAAAAATAAGAAGCACTTATATCCAAAAATCAAAGAATTTCCGGATATAAATGCCTCGAAAAGCTGTAATATGTCCAAAACCAATTATCTTTAATTTAAAAAGAACTGCATGACAACCGGATCATGATCCGAATATTCATATCCCCAGTCGGAATGCTTATAATAGTTAATTGCAATGTTATCGGAAATAATGAATCCATCAAGTGTCACTGTCATGGTTGTCTCTTCATTATAAGGCTCATTTGCATTCCGGCAGGTATCATGTGCAATATCCTCCAGTGCCCGCAGACTGTCCATTCCCATTCGGAAGCCCTCCGGAAGCTCTTCTCTTGGGAACGGCTGCGCCCACTCCGGTGCATTGGAGCTTGCATCTGTCCGGAGATTGTGATTAAAATCACCTCCGCAAATTACATAATTTCCCCTGTCATAATCTGCCTTCATATCCGCAAACAGCATACCGAGCTGACCGCTGCGCACCTCTTCGCTGCTTCCATAAGCAGACAGATGCACATTATAAAGACACAGCAGCTTCCCATTATCTACCGGAACCCGGGAAATGGAATAGCACCGGTCAAGATCCGTAAATTTGCTAAAGCTGTCCGATATTGGCAGGCTTCTGCGAAGTGCATCCGTGATTTCTCCCCTTGAATATGTGACAAGTCCTGCCTTATTAGCTCCATGCGGCTCCCAGGGAGGTACCATCAGATAAGGTGAATCATAATTCTGCGCAAAGGTATAATAATATCCTGTCACAAACTCATTAAGCAGCTCCAGCTCATTGACATGGTAGGACCTGGTTCCGTCAATATCCACCTCCTGCAGGAAAACAAAATCTGCCGCCGTATTATTAATGACATCTCCTACACCACAGATATCCGCAATCACACTTTCCTCATCCCTGGCTCTGGAGTACTTACCCCCATCCATAAAGAAACTGTAATCTCTCTGATAAGCGCCAAATCCGATGTTATAGGTCATAACCCAGTACGCCTTCCGCGTTGTAACGGGAGCACGATCCTCAAACTGTGCATATTCTCCTGACTGGGAAACAGTCAGGGGCTGGTTATCCGGCAGCCGGTAGTATGCCACCATGACGTAAATCACGTAGCCAATACACACCACCAGCAATACAGCCAGCAGGATTCCGATTCTTCGCAATATTTTCTTCAAAACGCCTCCGTTCTGCCCATAAAACATATAACTATTCAGAACCATATAAATCATGCCATATGTCCTTACGAACGCAGGCATTCGACGTTTACATTGTCATAATCCGTATGGCTGTTAATAGTTACATATAAGACAATACATAATTTACGCAGGAAGACAGCTGCAGAGTCAGTTCATGATCCTTAACCTCATAGGTTCTTCCTGTGGTAAGCTCCTTCACCGTCTTCACATCCTCTTTAAAGTGAAGGGTTACATGTTCATAATACGCCACATCGGAGCGTAAAATCAACTTATTATTGTCATATAGGAACATCTGGATTCCACTGTTCCCCTCCATATGTACCGGAAGCCCTGTACAGAGCGCCTTGCGGATGACGGAAAGCACGGCTGCCGGATAATGATACAGATCCCCCATGTTATCCGGAATGGTAACTACATAAAGATGTCCCTCCGCATAGGTACAACGCAGCACGATCGGGAAGTTATTTCCCGTTCCATAGCCTGCTGCCAGCTCCCACACATCATTGGTACAGAAGCTCATCTGAGGAATCAGCACCGGCTTTTCACCCTGATATTTTCCGAAAATATTAATACCGCAATTGTCGGTTCCTGCATATTCACTCACAATCGCTTTACGTGAAGTATAAGAGACATTCATGAATTCATGCCGGAAGACTTCTCCGAGCTTTTCTACAAAGCCGCTTGTCACTACCACATCACAGCCCTTCATCAGGCTGTCTTTCATTTTCTCCACGATTTCACCATCGTCCGCGGCACTTTCGGCTAAGAATACCACCTTTTCTCCTTCGGGATAATGCATATGTGCCTCGAAA
>FR902930.1:2492-49115 GCA_000438155.1 Firmicutes bacterium CAG:95 | reverse complement strand
CGAAAGGAATGCCGCACATGCCAAGATAGCTGTGCAGATTGTCTTCTCCTGCAGAGTGTCCCGGGCGGTATGCCGCAACCCCGATGGGATTGCCAAGCTCACTTAAATATTCGTCCACTTCCTCAAACATTTCTCCTACTGCGGCCGGGAATAAACGGAAGTCCGGAGCCTCGATCAGCGATCCCAAACAGAACAGCGTCACTTCCCTGGCCTTCGCAAACAGGGTAAGATACCCCTGCTCCAGATAAGAGGTCAGGTTATAGGTACATTCATATGGATCAAACCAGCCGCCTAAGTTTCTTCCGGGTGCCGCACTTTCCAGATAACGCATGACAAAATAGCTTAAGTACTTCGGCAGATGCTGTCCTGCGTAATCCGGATTACGGGTTTCCGTGCCGGTATAAATCGTATCTGCAATCTGTGGCTGTGTCGTCAGGTCATAGCCGGTCTCATTATATACCTCAAACCACTGCGGATACTTGATGATCACATTCATTTCCGGGTTGATGCTCTTAGCGGTCTTCATCACGACCTCTTCCGTGATGTATTTCATCTTTTCAAGCCGGAATTCCTTCCAGCTCTTCGTTCCCTTCTGTTCAATACATTTCCTGCATCTGCAGTTATAAAAATAGAAATCATCAAAGATCAGCTCATCAAAAACTTCGGCATTCAATGCAACTGCCTTACGAAGGATTTCCACATCCTCTTCACTGGAATAACACAGGGAATTAAATCCATCATTCTGGTCTGCCGCACAGGTGGTAATACCGCCCGAGGTGGCGATTCCTTTACTCTCAAAATAAGCCTTCACCTTAAGGAGCTGCTCCTTCGTTGCCCACTCCATTCCACGGAAGCATTCAAGATAAGCCCTTCCCAGCTTTACATTCTTATAAAGAAGCGCGAACCTCCGGTCGAATTCTTCCAGATCCTGTATCTCATTCACATTCCCAACAGGACAGTACACCGCCACGTTAAAATTCTTGTAGCTCATCTTCTGCTCCCGTTCGATTAACCCCTTGTTCTTCATCTTTTCCATTGTACTTACCTCCATCGCGTAACCGGATCTCCCAGAGACCTTCTCTTCCCGTTTGATCCCTTATTTCTTTCTACGCTATCACAGAGCCTTACAGAATGCTAGAACACATCTTGCTATTAATCGTAGGTTTCTCTTTCTTCTATATTATGTCAACCATATCACCCTGCAAACTCCACGGCATGTGCCACGCCTGGAATGGACTTTCCTTCATTGAAGCTGACCTTACTGAGCAGTGCTCCCGTTGGCACGAAAAGCACGCGCTTATAGCTTCCTTCCTTTAACTTCTTTAAGATCAGGGCCGCAAGTGTTACAGCAGCGCAGCCACACCCGCTTCCTCCCGAATGCGCATCCTGGGATTCATCATAGATTTCAATTCCACAGTCCATGTGCTGTGCAGTAATATCGATTCCCTTTTTCTGAAGCAGATCAAAGAGTGCGGTCTGTCCGACCATGCCAAGATCGCCGGTAATAATCCGGTCATAATCCTCCGGTTTGCGCTGGAAGTCACGGAGATGACGCTCGATGGTATCTGCAGCGGCCGGGGCCATGCACGCACCCATATTCATCGAATCCCTGATTCCCAGATCCACAATCTTCCCGATGGTAATCGCTGTTACCCTCGCATAATCCATCTCACTCTTCTGCCCGCTTAAGATAAAGGCTCCGCTCCCTGTCACCGTTGTCGTTGCAGACATCGGACGCTGATTTCCATAATCGAGCGGGAAGCGGAACTCCTTCTCTGCACTGGCATAATGGCTGGAGGTGACACAGGCCGCATTCTCTGTCATCC
This sequence comes from Firmicutes bacterium CAG:95, assembly GCA_000438155.1. Lineage (GTDB taxonomy): Bacteria > Bacillota > Clostridia > Lachnospirales > Lachnospiraceae > Suilimivivens. Next base: position 47,289 of record FR902930.1, on the reverse strand, counting down.
CGCCCGCAATCATCATGGCTGCCATCGCGATTGAAAGTCCGCTCGTGGAACACGCCCCATAAAGCCCCACAAACGGAATATCAAAGTTCATATTTCCAAAGCTGCTTGCGATCGACTGTCCAAGCAGATCTCCCGCAAACAACAGATTGATGTTCTCCTTTTTTAACCCTGACTTTTCAATTGCCAGGGAAAGTGCTTCTCTCTGCAGGGCACTCTCTGCCCCCTCCCAGGTATCCGCTCCGGATTTATCATCCTCTAAAACCAGATCAAACAATTCTCCAAGCGGTCCCTGTCCCTCCTTCTTACTTACCACGGAAGCACATGACCGGATATAAACAGGCACCGGAATCTTAATTGTTCCCTTCCCCTGTTCAAAAATTGCACCTACTGTTTCCTGCATAAAAAACCTCCTGCCTGTCAAAATAACTCTACTACCTTTATTTTGACAAATCAGAAGGTTTTTATACATTTGCAACTATTCAGAGCCATGCAAAATTGCATTCATTGAATGCTTACATTTATACAGAACAGCAATTTCATACGGCTTCTATCCAATCGGAATGACTCTTCCCATCTCTGCTGACGTCCGGTGGGAAATGGAAATCACAGTGCGTTCCCCGGATACTCTCTTTAAGGCCTGCAAAACTTCCTTTTCAGTTTCGGCATCCAGATTGGCCGTAAATTCATCAAGAAGCAATAATCGGGGACTTGCCACTGCTGCCCGCGCAATGGACAGAAGCTGCCACTGTCCCTGGGAAAAAAGCTCCGGTGTACAGATCGTGTCATATCCATCCGGAAGCGCTTCAATTGTGTCTTGCAGGCCGGTAAGCGAAGCAACATTCTTCACCGCCTGATCGGTAATAACCGGATCAAATAATGTAATCTGATCCTTCACGCTTCCCGGCACCATATGGAACGACTGCTCCACATAGCCGAATATCCGGCGTTTATCCCCATCCGGAATGTTGGATGCAGCTATCCCCTGAATCCGCACCTCTCCCTCCTGCGGTTCATAAAGTCCAAGCAGGAGCTTTAAAATCGTACTCTTTCCTGCTCCGGTACGTCCCATGAGCGTCACCCGTTCTCCCTGCTTTACCTGAAAGCTCAGCTGCTTCAGAATCTTCCGCTCGTCATATCCAAATGTTACATCCTGGAATTCCACGAACGCCTCTCCATTTTCTTTCCTTTTCTCCGGAAACCTGTTTCCTTCCGGTATCTGTTCTTTCTTCGAAAACTCCTCCACTTCCGGAAGCTCTTCTCTTTTCGGAAGTTCTTCTTTCCCCGAAAGGTCCTCCATTGACGGAAGTTCCTCTCTTTCCAGAAGTTCTTCTTTTCCCGAAAGTTCCTCCCTTTTCGGAAGTTCCTCTTTTTCCGAAAGCTCCTCTATTGCCGGAAGTTCTTCTTTTTCCGGAAGCTCCTCCCTTTCCAGAAGTTCTTCTCTTTCCGGAAGCTCCTCGATGGAAAGGAATTCGTTGATTCTGCGGATGCCGGCAACCGCGGACTGGATCGTCTGGATCTCCATGCCAAGGCTTTCTACCGGTGTGAAAATCTGTGAAATATAATTCATGACTGCTACCGCTGTACCGGCTGACATTCCAAATAACGTAAGCACGCGCGGACTTCCAGATGCCGAAAGCAGCATGACACAGGCAACAACGATCGCATTCAGGATCAGAACCACCGGAGAATACACCGCATCATAAAAGTTGGTTCTCTCCATGGCACGATAGCTGTCCCCGAGATATTCGTCATATTTCCGTTCCATATAGCTTTCCTTGGAAAGACAGTGAATGGTACGGATATTGCGCAGGGTTTCCGGGACGTGTCCCGATGCACGGCTGACCGCTTTCCGGTTCTGTAACTGCGAAATCAGCATATTCTTCTGCACATAACGGGTAAACACAAGCAGGAACGGTAACAGAATCAGTAAAATCATCGATAATCCGCGATTCTTAAACCAGATCACCACAAGGATGCTTACCATCCTGCAGACATCGGCAAACATACTGACAATTCCTGAGGTAAACAGGTTCTCGACCGTATCCACATCACCGACAAACCGCGATACCACCGAGCCCGGCTCCTGTCTGCTTAAATCATCTGCCTTTAAATGTATGAGCTTTTCCATCAGGCCGCTGCGCAGAGTGTGTGTCATTTTCTGACCGAATATAATCAGCAGTCCTTCTCTTGCCGATTCCATAAGACCGGTTAAAGCCAGCAGACCAAAATAGACCATAATCCATCCAAAGCCTGCCATCCTCTTTGTCGTCAGTCCATCAATGATCCGTGCCAGAATCATGGGCGGTACAAGAGATAACAGAATTGCTCCACAGACAGAACCTGCAATTCCCATCACCAGAAGCAGGTGCTTTCGCATCACCAGTAAAATCATTCCGGAAACGCTTTTCTTACACTTCATCCTTTGCCCCTTCCTGATCCTCAAACAAGCTCCGGTACTCCGGGACTACTTTCAGTAATTCCTCATGGGGTGCGACAACCGTGTTCCCCTGTTCCATCCAGATGACCTTCGACAGCTTCGGAAACAGGTACAGTCGGTGTGAAATCAGCAGTACTATACCGTTCTCTGTTTCCTTCTGCAGATTCTTAAAGATCTCCTGCTCGGTCTTCCGGTCCAGTGCAGAAAACGGATCATCCAGAATCAGCAGTGGGCGTTTGTGGCATAAGGTTCTTGCAAGGGACAGTCTCTGTGCCTGACCGCCGGAAAGCCTTACGCCGCTGCTTCCGATCTTCGTCTGTAATCCGTCCTCCATGGCATCGGCTTCTTCCTTCAGGCACACCTGTCTTAAGTACTCTCCGGCATCACCCTCATCCCCCATCAGGATATTGTTTTCGAGTGTATCATTCATCAGTTCGGGATCATGTCCCAGATAGCCTACTATCGCTGCCCGCCTTGAAGGCTCCATATCTGCCAGTTCCACGTCATCGAACCGGATGCTTCCTTCATATGGATATTCACATAAGAAGACTTTACCCAGGGTTGATTTTCCACAGGCTACCGGTCCTGTAATGCCGATGATCTCTCCTGCATGAGCCGTAAAGGAAAGGTCATGGATGATCTCCTTTGCCTGTGGATAGGCAAACCGCAGATGCTCTACCTGCATTTGACGGATCTGTGCAGGCTCCTGCGCCCTGCTCTCTTCCGGCATTTTCAAAAGCGGACAGATTCTCTTCCAGGAAACCTGTGCCTTATGTACCGCATTGAAAAGCTTCGCTGCACCCGATGCCTTCGTGGAAAGCCTGGTAAAACAGGACAGAAAGGTGGTAAACATCGCAATGTCAAATGTGGTCCAGCCAATGCCCAATACATTTCTTCCACCGAAATATAAAATAAAAAGGACACCTGTCATTGCCGTCACCCGGTATACGGGAGGCAGTACGGCATTCCAGATATTTGCTTTTACCGCCGCCTTCTCATATGCAGTCAGGTTCTCCTCGTAAGCGCTCCGTCGCTCCCTTTCACATCCGAAAACCCGATAGGTGATTGCATTTGACACCCGGTCAAGCGTTGCTGTACTTAACCGGCCGGACTGCTCCTTAAAAGCCGCCCCGCTTCTCTGGATCAGAACCTTCATCTTTTCTGCCAGATAATAGGACACCGGAGGGAAGATCATGCATAACAGTGCAAGCCGCCAGTCATACCATAACAGCATGCAGGAATAGGCAAGCAGTGCCACTCCGGTATCAAAGATCTCCGTGGTAAATTTCCGCATGCCCTCCACGCAGTCATCCACATCGAGGATCGCCTTCGTCATCACATTGCCAACGCCCTCCTCCTGAAGCTGTGCCCGGCTTTTGCGAACCAGAGTTCCATAAAGAATCTGCTTCATTCTCCGGTTTACATTGTTGGCAAACCGCCGCACATAAAATCTCTTGGCATAACGTGAGATCTGTACAACCGCAATTGTCACAACATAGATCAGTACCAGACAGAGCATATCCCGGAATGCTGCTTTTCCATTCAGAATATCAATGAGACACCCCGTCATCTGTCCTTCAAAATACGGACCTGCCAAAAGCCCCACATTATAGATCAGGCCCGATATGGCAACAATGAGCAGCACCGGCCATTCTGTCGTAAAATAAGACAGCACCCGGTCCGGCTTAAATTCTTTTCGTTTCATCTGCCTATACTCCGTGTTCCATCAGAAATTGCTTCCAAAGCTCGTTGTATTTGCCAAGAAGATGGATCTGGTCGTGCGTATATTCTGCGTTCAGATCTCCGTTTTCATCGCAGACTGCTTCATTCATATCAATGTAAAAGAAGGTTTCGTTATCCGCAAGCGTTGCAATCGCATTGTTTCTTGCGTTGATGTTACTGTTATTAAAGATCGCATCTGAGCTGCTTTTCTTCCCGGACACTCTCATATTGGCTTCAATAATGATCTTAGCTTCCGGGGCAAGTTCATGAAGGGTATCCACGACCTCCGTATACTTTTGCATGAAATCCTCGGTGGTTCCACGCCCTAACTCATTGATTCCCATCATAATGTAAATCTTGCCATAGTTCTTTGCAGCAAGTACTTCCTCCACGGTGCCTTTTCCTTTGAAGTTCTCCCCCATCACCTTATAGATCGTAAGAGAAGTCTCACACAGGAAGTCCGCATGCTCCGGAAGATCCGTATAGTCATATAACCCTACCGTTCTTGAATCCCCGATAAACAACGCATCGTCAAAGTAGCTTTCGTCAACCTTCTTAAAATCATAGGCTGCCGCACGCTGTACCCCTGCGTCCCCATAAATATCCGCTGAAATATGATTGATATATTCGTCGTAGGTACTCTCCCTGAGCGGCTTAAGGCGCTCCAATGGTTCTTTCAGGTCATTACCGGAAACGGTTTCTTCTCCTGCTTCCTGTAAAGAGTTCCCGGACACATCGGTATTGCCCTCCGGTTCTTTAGAATTTCCGGAAGCATCACTCATCTGTCCTTCCTGATCCTGCTGCGCCCCTGTCTCCGTTTCTGCGTTCTGCGTTTCCGCGTTCTGCGTTTCTGTGTTCTGCGCTTCTTCACTTTCGCCAGCTGCCTCTCCCGGTTCCTGCGTCTCTTCCTGCGAGCCCTCTTTCAGCTCATCAATCTTCTGTTTTCTTGCAAGGATCTCTGCTTTCTTTGCTTCATCAAAAAAATCCCATGGAAAAATTTCATCGTTGATTCCCGTAAACACCACGGCTAATAACGGCTGCTTTAAGGGATCATATTCCTGGGTTGCATAAATATTATGAAATCCGCACAATGCCACAATCGTCAGCAGCGCAGTTCCAAGCAGGATTCCTGCAAGGAGCGGACAGTTTTTCAAAAAATTCTTCATCGCAATACGACCTTTCTCAGAAAGTATTAGTATAACAGTTTTAAATTAACTACCCCATATCACTTGCCTATTTTCCCGATAGCACAGGATAAAAATCCTCAGCGTAGCCCGCTACGCCTACGTTTTTTATCCTGCACTCTCAGAAAAATATTCTACGTGAATGGTATAGTTATTTAGAAACTGTTATACTAGAAATTCAGGTACATAAACGGATTTCCTGCCGTACTTGAAACAAAATAAATACTGATCCAGAACAGCACAAATAGCATCAGAATTACAACCGGATTCTTTTTATGCTTTTCGTAAAAATCAAACACTGCCGGAATACAAAGCACAATTCCTATTGCCAGAAGACCACCGTAGCCTTGCAGGTATTTCACAATATCCTGTGCGTTGACTGCAACGCCACCGTTTCCCAAAAGCGGGAACAGTCTGCAAAAGTATGTTCCAAGCTGCCCCGGATCTGTAATTGCAAATACTACCCAGCTTAACGGAATGAGGATCACAAGATAGATATGTCCCAGTACCGGAAGCTTCTGCAAATATTTTCCATACCACAATTTTTCCATAATAATAAGCAGTCCAAGAATTGCTCCCCAAAGCAGGAAATTCACGCCTTCGCCATGCCACAATCCCGTAAGAAGCCAGACAACCACAAGATTAAAAACCATCTTCCCTTTGCCGCAGCGGCTTCCTCCCATCGGGAAATATACATAATCCCGGAACCAGCTTCCAAGTGTCATATGCCATCTGCGGTAAAACTCCGAGATGCTTTTGGACGCATAAGGATGGTGGAAGTTCTCAATAAAATCAAAGCCAAGCATCACCATTAAACCGGATGCCATCAGGGAATAGCCCCAGAAATCAAAATAAAGCTGCAGGGAATAGCCTACTGCACCAAGCCAGGCAAGCGGTGTGGAAATACTCTGGTAACCAATCATCTGCAGATCCTTCCAGAGAATTGCAAGGCGGTCTGCAAGCAGAACCTTCATGGAAAGCCCGATCACAAAATACTGTAATCCGTCCTCAAATCCTTCCAGGGAATAATACCGCAAGGCATAGGTCCGTCCTTCCTCATAGCGCATGATCGGTCCCTGTGCAATCTGCGGAAATACCATAAAATACAGGGCTGTATCCATAAAGCCCGGGGAACCTGCAATCTCTCCCCGATACAGATCTGCCTGATAGGAAATCATCTTAAAGAGATAAAAGCTGATTCCAAGCGGCAGCAGCGAGCCTGACACAAATACCCCAAGTGCCTTAAACGCGATGAGCACTGCCACATCCACACACACGATGCCGGTCAGATACCGTCTTCTGGCTATTTTATGCCATTTCCGGATTTCATACCCGCACCGCTGGTTCCGCATCTGCTTCCCGATAAAGTAATTAAGCCATGTTAGAAAAATAAGTAACAGGATAAAAACAGGTTCTCCCATGGCATAAAACACAATACTGCCAATCAGCAATATCGTGTTTCTGTGTTTTGCGGGAAATGCATAATATACAATCAAAAAGACCGGTAAAAACCGGAACATAAATTCCAAACTAGCAAAGCTGATCATCTTTTGCCTTCTCTCTATCCATTATCGTAACTGTAAAGGTACTGAACAATTATAATCCAATTAATATCATTTCATGAGGCTCCTGAAATACGTTCTCAGAACAGAATGCCCCGGATCCAGTAAATAATCCCCAGCACCCAGCTTGTGAAAATTCCATACAGAATGACCGGACCTGCAATCGTAAAAATCTTACAGCCCACGCCAAACACCCAGCCTTCCTTCTTAAACTCAATGGCCGGAGCTGCTACGGAATTGGCAAACCCGGTAATCGGAACAAGGGCTCCTGCTCCCGCAAAGGTCACAAGCTTCGAATATACATGAAAGCCGGTCAGAAGTACGCTTAATGCAATCAATGCAAGAGAACAGAAGCCTCCTGCCTGCTGCTCATCCATACCAAGCTCCTGTATTGCCACATTCGTAACAAGCTGTCCCAGCACGCAGATCAGTCCTCCCACGAAAAAAGCCTTTACCATCTGCTTCCAGAGCTGATAGGTGGGTGTGATTTTTCTGACATATTCTTTATATTCCTCTGACATGATTCCTCTCCTTTTTTGACTATAGGATATGGGATCATGCCCGGAATATACATACTTTTTCAAAACTTTATTTACTTTGTTTATAAACAGGATCTGCAGGATATCCACCCTTTAATTTCTGCATGCCGCGCTGGATGGCATCCCTGGAATTCTTCCAGTCTGCATCCTTGTTGCGGTAATCAAATTTTTCGACAAGCCACGAAACATCCTCCTGCAGGCGTTCCATATTGGTCTTCATCAATTGAAACATTGCCGGATAAAACTCTGCCTTTTCCTTATCGTTCAGACGGCTCTGTGCTCCGTCACACAGATCCCCGAAGTGCGGCAGGCAGAAGCCTTTGCCGTTTAATACCTTATCCTTAAATGCCGTATCCTTTGTATAAAGATAAAAGAATGTATCCAGATACCGTTCATACGTGTCAGCTGCCTGCCGGCAGATATAGCAGGACTTCTCCTTCTCACGCACCCACGCCCCGATGGAGCTGGTGGTGTCCGCAGGCTTCTTCATTCTTGCCATAAATCCGGACTTACCCGGCGTAAACTTATTAAACTGCTCCTGCAGCTCCTGATTCATCTTTTTATAATGAGTCTTTAAAATCCATCCGTTTCCGAGCGTATTTCCATAGTCAAACATCTTCTTAAAGTGCATCCGGCAAAACCCGGTACGATCCGTAATCTCCCGCACATCACTTTCCATATATGAAGATCCCGATCCTAATACAAAATCCAGTAAATCCTGCTCCACTACCCGTTCAATAAAGCAGAACGGACATTCATCATCCGCATTGACCGCATCGTTTAACGGTATTGTATATATTTTTTCTTTCATGACAAAACCTCCGGTTTTTTAGTTCCTAACAGACGCATGGTGCCCAAATATTGCTTTAATTCCTGATGATAAAGCTCCGGCTGGAAGGATCCCTCATAAAAATGCCTGCGCATCAGTCCTTCTGTTGTGAAACGGATCATTTCCGAAAGCTGCTCCCGGCTTAAACGTTCATCCAGCTCTTCTCCTGTCGCCTGACTTAAAATCTGCGCATACTTCTCACTTAAAATATTCCGCTTATCCTCTGTCTCGAGCAATACCTCACTGACGTTTTCCAGTCTGCTGTTATTCAAAAACAGCATCATACACGGATAATTGCGCATAACCTGAAGCTCTGCTTCCCTGATCTGCCCAACCAGCCGGAAATAATCCGTCTCTTCCTTATCCACTCCTGTCGTCAATTCCAAAATCACATAACGGATACTGTAATCGTAAATAAACGAATACAGTCCCAGCTTGCTTACAAAATAATGAAACAGTAACCCCTTACTGATTCCGGCCTCACGGACAATATCGTCCGTACTTGCATGTGCATAACCGTTCATGGCAAACACCTTTAAGGAGGCATTGATCATACGATCCTGCTTCTCCTTTTTCAAATCAAAAAACTTCTCATTCATACCCCGGTATCCCTTCCAATTGACTTTCCTGGTCGAAGAAAAATATAACATATTTTTGTCCCTGATTCAAGATGACCGAAGGTAACAATCCCGGAAATCCGGCTGAAAAATTTATAGATTTTTTTGAAACTCTTTCGTATAATTTTCTTTTCTTTTTTCCAAAATAGTATTAAGATATACGTATCAGATCATATTAAAGACGTTGTAACGATTCAGTACCTTCACAGTTACGGTTTGTTACAGAAAGGAGTACGTATATGTCCAAGAAATTTGGTAAGTTTTTATTGTTTTCTGCTGTAGCAGGTGCCGCTGCCTATGGTGCTTATCAGTATCTGCAGAAGAAGGATAAAGCAACGGTTCTTTCCGGTAAGGAGGAAGAGGACGATCCTGATGATTTCAGTGAGGATCTTGATGAAGAACCTGCTCCTTCAAAGGAGCGTTCCTATGTTTCCCTGAATCTTGATAAGGCAGAAGCCTTTGCAACCGAAGCTTTCCAGAAGGCAAAGGAAGTCATTACCGACTCTGTCCAGAAGGTGAAGGAAACCGTATTGGAATCCGCTGAAAAGTCCGAGGCAAAGCCTGTGGAGGCTGTAGAAAAACCGGCAGCTAAAGAAGCTCCTGCGGAAGAGACTGAAACTGAAACACCGGCTGCTGAAGCCACTAAGGAAACTATTTCTGAAGAAGCTGCTCCCGCAACGAAAGAATCTTCCACTCCCGAAGCTCCGGCAGAAGAACCGGTTAAAGAAAACACCGCTTCTGTTACTGAAGAATTTCCTCTGGAATAGGAATGAATGTAAGATTCTTTTCCTGACATTAACAAATAAACAGTGAGCATTAAAAAGCTGCGTGGCTATCGTCCACACAGCTTTTGTTTTTATTTTTTGCTTATATTTCCTGCTTTCAGTTGTCTGTCTTTTCTGTCTTATTTCCTGTCCGTTGCTACTTTGCAGTCTTTTCCCTGATAAGTGCAATCAGTTCATCCTTCATATCTCTTGCCTTGTCCTTGATTCGCGGTGTCGCCGAGGTAGAGGTCAGGATCGCTGCAATCATCTTTGTTGCAACATCATACTGGCCGATATCCATGGCAAGTGCTGCCACCAGATAATCCACCGTCATTTCATCCATACCACACATCGGATAGCTGCTCTCGGTCATTCTGGCATTTACAAATCCTTCATAGGCATTTTTTAAATATTCCAGCTCCTGCTCCTTAAGCTCCTTCAGCCTTTCCGTATCCTCCGGTGCTTCCTTTAAAAGTTCTTCCCGCATACAGCGTACCAGCCAGCCGCATTTCAGACAGATATAAGCCTTTTCGCTTGCCTTTGCATGCTTTACAATGGCATTTAAAAGACACATCTTATTACGTTCGAGCGCCTCTTCCAGAGTATAGGTTTCCTTTTCTTCTGTGTTCCCATGATAAGAGCTTGAAATATTCTCGCGAATTGCTTTGGCCTGCGAGGGAGCCAGTGTTCCGAAATATCTGCCCAATGCTGCATATCCACACTTCGGACATACAATTGCTTCATACTTTAACGGTTCAATTTCATCGTGAACCGGTCTTAAATCCCGATCCATATGAACCAGTCTGGCACGATTGGCTTTTACGGTAATATCCTTAAATTTTTCTCCACATACCGGACAGTCGTAGGTTTTGGAAAACAGATAATCCTTTTCTTTATCCTGCGGTACCTCTTCCTCTTTTACCTCTTCCCTTTTTACTTCCTGTTCTTTTTCTTTCTCTTCTTCGTACAAGTTGAGATTGTCCAGATTTTTTAATCCAAGCTTCTCTAATCCTTCCAATAATCCTGCCATAATCTGCTCACTTTCTCTCAGTAATTATTCTCTATACGGAATAATAATATCTTATCTTCTATTTATTTATGCTTTAGGTAAAACATAAGAACTCTTTAATGAAACTACCCGGTTAAATACCGGCTTTCCATCCTTAGAATCCTTATAGTCCACGCAGAAGAAGCCCTGTCTTACGAACTGAAAGCTTTCATATGCCTTCGCATCTGCAAGTGCCGGCTCTACATAACAATTCTCTAAAGTGGTAAGGGAATTGGGATTAAGATTCAGACTTCCATCCTCCTCATTGTATACACCCTTTTCCTCGTCAATGATATTCTCATATAAACGTACAACAGCCTTCACTGCCTCCTTTGCAGATACCCAGTGAATCGTTCCCTTAACCTTACGGTCCGCATTGCCACCCCTGGTCGCCGGATCATAGGTACAATGTACTTCAATCACATTGCCATCTGCATCCTTCACACAGCCGGTACAGGTTACAAAGTAGGCATTCATCAGACGTACTTCATTTCCCGGGAAAAGCCGGAAATATTTCTTTGGCGGTTCTTCCATGAAATCCTCACGTTCAATGTATAATTCCCTTCCAAAAGGTACCTTACGGCTTCCCAGGGATTCGTTTTCAAGGTTGTTTGTAAGTTCAATCCATTCGGTCTGATCCTCCGGATAGTTATCAATAACAAGCTTTACCGGATCCAGGACGGCCATCATACGGGGACGCTTTAATTTCAGATCCTCACGGATACAGTACTCCAGCATCGCATAGTCTGCGGAAGCATTTGCCTTGGAAACACCACACAGCTCAACAAAACGCTTAATGGATTCCGGTGTAAAGCCTCTGCGGCGAAGGGCTGCGATGGATACCAGTCTCGGATCATCCCATCCGTCTACAATCCCCTCCTCTACCAGCTTCTTAATATAACGCTTCCCGGTAACCACGTTCGTCAGATACATCTTTGCAAATTCAATCTGCTTGGGCGGATGAGGGTATTCCAGTTCACGCACCACCCAGTCATACAACGGTCTGTGATCCTCAAATTCCAGCGTACAGATAGAATGGGTAATTCCCTCAATGGCATCCTCAATCGGATGTGCAAAATCGTACATGGGATAAATACACCAGCGGTCTCCGGTGTTATGATGGGTCATGTGAGCCACACGATAGATGATCGGATCTCTCATATTCATATTGGGAGATGCCATATCAATCTTCGCCCGAAGGGTTTTCTCACCATCGGCATATTCGCCGTTCTTCATCTTCTCAAATAAAGTAAGGTTCTCCTCCACGCTGCGGTTCCGGCTGGGATCTTCTTTACCGGGTTCTGTCAGTGTTCCACGGTATTCTCTCATTTCGTCTGCGGTCAGATCGGACACATAAGCCTTTCCCTTCCTGATCAGCTTTACAGCTCCCTCATACATCTGGTCAAAGTAGTTGGATGCAAAGAACAGACGATCCTCCCAGTCTGCACCAAGCCACCTGATATCTGCTAGAATGGAGTCCACAAACTCTGATTTTTCTTTGGTCGGATTGGTATCATCAAACCGCATATTAAACTTACCGCCATATTCCTGTGCCAGACCGTAGTTTAATAAGATACTCTTTGCGTGTCCGATATGAAGATATCCGTTCGGTTCCGGTGGAAATCTGGTGTGTACAGTATCGTATACGCCTTCCGCTAAATCTTTGTCAATGATCTGTTCAATAAAATTCCTGGATTCCATTCTTTTTCCTCCTCATCGATCCTTAACTGCCTTGTCCTCTCTTACGAAGTCATTTCAGGCAGATATTTTTCTTCAAACTGCTTTCTTGGCATCGGACGGTCAAAATAATAGCCCTGCACCAGATCTACACACATATTCTTTAAAATATCAAACTGTACCTTCGTTTCCACGCCTTCCACACAAAGGTTTACCCCAAGTGCCTCGGCAAGCTCTCCTACCATCCGTACAAAGGACTTGGCATAAGAATCCCGATCCAGATCCTTGATAAAGCTCTGATCCACCTTGATGACATCAAACGGAATCTCCCGGATATGGTTTAAGGATGAATATCCTGTTCCAAAATCATCCAGCGCAATCCTCACACCAAGATCCTTGATTTTTGCCAGGATCTTCTTCATACGGTCCATATCGTCAATGGCAAGACTCTCTGTTACCTCCAGCGTCAGGTTGTGCGGAGAAAGTCCGGTATCCTTTAATGCATTCTGCACGATCTCTACAATATCCGTCTGCAGGAGCTGTACCACAGAAAGATTCACATTTACACGGTAGTTCGGATAGCCATGCATATTCCAGGTATGGCAGATCTTACAGGATTCATATAACACATAATTGCCAATCGGATTAATCAGTCCCAGATACTCTGCAAGCGGAATAAACTCTGAAGGTGGAATAAAGCCAAGCTCTGTGCAGTTCCAACGGATTAACGCCTCTGCTCCGGTACATGGACAGCCTTCCTTTGTAATATCCACGATCGGCTGAAAATACACCTCAAATTCCTTAAAACTGTCCGCCGTTGCCTCACGCATGTTCTTTTCCATATCAAGGCGCTTACCGGAGCTTGCAGCAAAACAATCCTCATAATAAGTGATCCGGTTCTTACCGCCCTTCTTGGCCTCATACATGGCAATGTCTGCCATCTTAATGAGATCATGCACATTGGCATCCTCTCCGGGGAATTCCACAATACCCATACTCATCGTACAGTAATAATCGGAGTCCCGCAGAAACCACGGCTTTAAGAAAATATCTTTAATATTGGTAATAATCTGTTCCCGTTTCTCATAAACTGCCGGTGAGAGGATAATTACGAACTCATCCCCTCCCATGCGGTAACAGGTGTCCTCAATTCCTTCAATCCGCTGAAGGCTGTGGGAAATTGCTTTTAACAGGACATCGCCATACTGATGTCCGAGTCCGTCATTGATATGCTTAAAATCGTCCAGATCCAGATACAGCAGTAATCCCTTATCCTTCGTCTTCTTTGCCAGATCCACAAACTTTGCAAGATCGCGCTCACAGCACATCCGGTTATACAATCCGGTAAGGAAATCGGTATAGGCCTGCTGCTCGATCTTTCTCTGATAAATTTTCTTATCGGTAATATCATAAAGTGCACACAAAAGCACCGGACTTCCGTCTACCCACGGCATTTTGGTATAGTACAGATCATACCAGCGGTCTCTTTTGGTATAGTAAATCTCACAGACCCCTTTGTCATTTTCGATACTGTGTTCAAAAATATCCCGGATCATCTGTCTCTTTAATTCCAGTTCAAAGGTACGCCGCATATTGTTGTTGGCAAATAAGATCTTACCCGTATGGAGATCCCGGACATAAACAGCGCTTCCGACATTATCGAGAATTCTTTCGAGCGATGCATATGAGCTTGCCAGTGAATTCTTCTGAATCCGGCGTGTCAGAATACTCTGCAGAATTTTCACCGAATCATTGATGAATTTCACTTCCTCGATCTGCCATACCCGGCTGCCGCTGCGATCCCCGAAACATACATACATACCTTTTGTATGATTAACCATAACAGGAATCACTATGACCGCCTTAAGTCCGATGGCTTCCATTTCCTTCCGTTCCTGTACACTTGCAAGGGAACTTCCGGACAACACAACTGTTTTGTCTGTTTTTAAAATTGCCGGCAATTCAAAGCTTTCATCCTGTGGAAACTGAAGGGCACTGTTTTCTTTGCTCCAGAATGCAACAACCTCTATGCCCTCCGGATCCTCTTTCATCTTATACACAGCCCCTCCGGAAATGCGTAAAAACCGTGATACAATCTCAAGAAGATTCGTAATCACCGTTTCAATGGCATCTTCACTTTCCAGCAGCTGTACCACATCGGTAAGTGCCTCCGTCCTGTGAAGACTCACACTCATCTCCTTTTCCGAACTGCGGCTTCTGCGGCATTCTGCCTGTGCCGTCACAATCGACATCCGGTATCCAAGCAGGGCATTGGTAAAGTCACGCAATGCATCCACTACATGGATGAACTGTGACTCGGTAAGCATCGTCTGAAATCCTTCAAGTGGAGAATTTTCATAATCTCCGGTATCGTATCCGTCTAACAGCACACCATAAGCCAGCCAATTTAAGACTGGTTTCCCCTGGAGTTTGGCAGAAATAACTGCCACCCGCAGATTGGGATACGCCGTTGTCTCAATCGCCTGGTCTTCTAATGTACTTTCAGATACGCGGAGCAGCATATCCTGATACTGCTCCGCATCGATCATCTGTTCAATTATTGCGGTTTCATCCGCCCTCCCGCTGAAGGAGGTAAGCGGAACTCCTTTGCCATCCAGGCAGCGCAGAAAAACATTCGCCACACTGCTGAAATGCTTCTGCCATTTTTCCAGTAGTTTTTCATCTATAAAAGACTGCACAATGGCTGCTGCATCCTGGCCTAAACTCTTCTCATCATAATCACTCACTGCTAAAGAACCCCCTGCTTTCCCATAAAGCTCTGGGATAGTATAGTTCTATTTTATTCATCAACGCTATAGTTCGGTGCTTCTTTCGTAATATGAATGTCATGAGGATGGCTTTCCTTCAGGGATGCCGCAGAAATCTTCACGAATCTGCCATTCTCCTTAAGCTCCTCAATGGTTCTGGTTCCACAGTATCCCATACCGGAACGAAGTCCACCCATAAGCTGGAATACCGTATCCTCTACGGTTCCCTTATAAGCAACACGTCCTTCTACACCTTCCGGCACAAGCTTCCTGGCATTTTCCTGGAAATAGCGGTCCTTACTGCCATTCTCCATAGCCGCAATGGATCCCATACCACGATATACCTTGTATTTACGTCCCTGATATAATTCAAAGGTTCCGGGGCTTTCATCGCATCCTGCGAATATACTTCCCATCATACATACATTTCCACCTGCAGCAATTGCCTTGGTCATGTCTCCGGAATACTTGATACCACCATCTGCAATGATCGGAATATCATATTCCTTGGCAACTGCATAAGCATCCATAATGGCAGAAATCTGCGGTACACCAATACCTGCGACAATACGTGTTGTACAGATAGATCCGGGACCGATACCAACCTTAACGGCATCTGCACCGGCTTCAATCAATGCTCTGGTTCCTTCACCGGTTGCCACATTGCCTGCAATAACCTGTACATCTGGATAAGCTTCCTTAATCATGCGTACACAACGTAATACATTCTCGGAATGACCATGTGCACAGTCCAAAACAACTACATCCACCTTAGCCTTCACAAGCTCGCTGACACGGTCTAAGACATTGGCTGTAATACCGACGGCTGCACCACAAAGAAGACGTCCCTGATCGTCCTTTGCAGATAACGGATACTTGATGGTCTTCTCAATATCCTTAATAGTAATAAGTCCCTTTAAATTAAAATCTGCGTCCACGATCGGAAGCTTTTCCTTACGTGCTTTGGCAAGAATCTTTTTTGCCTCTTCAAGAGTAATTCCTTCCGGTGCGGTAATCAGTCCCTCGGATGTCATGGACTCTTTGATCTTCTTCGTAAAGTCTGTTTCAAACTTCAGATCACGGTTCGTAATAATACCGACCAGCTTACGTCCCTCGGTAATCGGAACACCGGATATACGGAACTTCGCCATTAACGCATCCGCATCTGCCAGTGTATGCTCCGGGGACAGGGAAAACGGATCTGTGATGACTCCATTCTCGGATCTCTTCACCTTATCTACTTCCTCTGCCTGTGCTTCGATTGACATATTCTTGTGGATGATACCAATACCACCCTGTCTTGCCATGGCAATTGCCATGCGATGCTCCGTTACCGTATCCATGCCGGCACTCATCATCGGAATATTCAGCCTAATCTTCTTCGTCAGCCATGTTGTCAAGTCGACTTCATTGGGAACCACCTGTGAATAGGCAGGAACCAGAAGCACATCATCAAAGGTAATACCTTCGCCAATAATCTGACCCATTTTCTCTCCTCCTAGTTTGTAAATTTGTGGTAACTATTGAGTACCCTCACAGTTACAATTTGTGTTCCTATAAATTACTTGCGTTTATATTTAATCCATAAACACCTTACGGGGTGCTATGAATTGAATCGCCTTAACCATTTCCTGATTTGGCTCGAAAATCACCTTCTGCTTTCCATCATAATAGAAGACATAACGGTGATCCGGCTGCTGCTCCTCACCGCTGCTGTAATCCACGGCCTTATCCTGACGGTTCTTATAGTTATCCAGATGATAAGATTTAATAGGCGCCATGACTTCCATTTTGCCCATATCAAAGGTTGCTACTCTCTTACGTCTGCTCTTTGCAAGCACCTTGTCCACCGTCAGTTCCTTATCCACATAGAGATATTCATATTCCACCTCGGAATTCATGGAAACAAAATAAGCTCCCACTCCAATCACAATTGCCACAATAAAAAGCACCATATTAAAAGCAACCATGGCAAGCAGACCAATCATCACCGTAAGAATAATCAACAGCATTTTTAAAAATTTCATTGCAACAGATGTTTTTCTTTTAACCATCCATTCTACATAAGTATCGTTCATTTCCACGCCTCCGGATTTTTCATTCACTGTTTGTAATACTTCAGAGCCATGCAGATTATGGCAGTACAGCCACCAGATACCTGTATTATGCACATTTGACGCAGCTGTTCAACACATGAGCAAAAAACGTCTCAAAAAAGCAATTCTGCAAACGTGACTCTGAATAGTTACAATGATAGTATATTTTCATAAAACTTGCAAGAGATCATTTTCTCTTTCAGGATGTCCTTTGTGAACAAGCTCACACAACAGGTCAGCCATGCCATTCATAAGCTGCCGGATTGTACGGATTGGTTGACTGTTTACACAAATTTAATAATATTTAATATTTGGGAACATTGACTTCTGTCTGTAAACTGGATTAAGATGGTACAAGATGAAAAGGAGTGAACAAGTTTATGTCAAATGCTCATAATAAAGATGGAAAATACCGCGGAATCATTGATGAGATCCGTGAACAGCAGCGCAAAATGAAGGATATGACCTGGAAGGAGCGCTTCGCATATTACTGGGAATATTATAAGGTACACACCATTGTAACGATTGTGGCCATCATTGCCATTGTCTGCACGATCCGTACCCTTGTAAATACCAAGGACTATGCATTCTACGGTCTGATGTTAAATGCCTATTCCCTGTCTTCGGATGTCATGTCTGATACCTTCAGTGAATATGCCGGAATTGACACCAATACCTATGACTGTTTCATGGATACCACTTCCACACTGACCTATGAAAATCCTACGGAATTTGATATGGCAACCATGCAGAGGATCGTCGCTGTCGTACAGACGAAGGAACTCGATGCTGTGATCTTTGATTCCCAGTGCTTTGACCAGTATGCCGTCAATCAGATCTTCTATGATCTGCGTGAGGTTCTGACTCCGGAACAGATTGAGAAGTATGAACCTTATTTTTATTATGTGGATATGGATATTGTACGCGCCCAGGAGGACGAGGATGTCATCGTTGATACCGATGCCATTGCCTCCAAAGGAAATCTGACCCTCGACGAAATCCATGAGCTTGCCGCTACCCGTATGGATCCTTCCACCATGGGTGACCCGGTTCCTGTCGGAATCGTCATGACCGATTCTCCCTTCGCCACAGAGTCCCATTCCTATGATGATCTGGTGCCGGTATTCGGAATCTCCGTAACCACACAACGTATGGATACCTGTCTCCAGTTTCTCGATTATCTCTGGGATGATACGGTTGATTTCAGTCTTGCACATGATGAGGCCACCCCATATTAGTCAGAACTTAAAACAGTTACCTGACGGAACCTTTCCGCACGGGTAACTGTTTTTAATATCTTTCTGTTTTCCAGATGTCCTTTCCTCCCTGGAATGCCTTTAATTTCATAAGCTTCTTCTCATATAGTTCCTGTAATCTTGGTATCCGGATGTGCCTTTCATATAAATCTTTTTCATATATTTTGAAATCCATTTCCGCTTTGTCAACGTTAACCCTGCTACGATCCTTTACATAGGATAATAATTTAATTTCCTTGGCAATAAAAGAATGCGTTTTGATTTCATTTAGCCTTACGTGCTCAAGCTGCTCATATGGCACATTATAAAACATGGAATTTCCCGAATCATAAATAGGCGCAAAACCTAATATTTCTAATGTGTCCGGATTTCTCATCACAGAAATATTGTTCATATGTCTATCTGTATTTGATAGTAAATAATCCGTCATAATCTCATAATCCATAAACAGATCAAAATCTTCTTCTTTAATTCCGAGATTTAAACACACTCTTTTCAGCGGATAATAAAAAGATTCATTCTGACGCAGTTTTATCGATTGCAACAATTCCCATGCACTGATACATTCAAGATTTTCAGAACAAAAGTCATAAGAAAGACATCCTAATCCTTCTATTCCTCCTTCCACGCTTAACATGGCTGGCATATATACCGTATAATTCTGAAATTCCTGTTTCCTGTGAAGCTCTGTCGCAAACAATTCGTTTATGCTCTGTTGATAAGATTCCCCATAATTTCCCTTCACCATATATCTGCGTCCCAAATGATCCACACACCATTTTTTCTGAAGTTCTCCCTGCGAAGCTGCACAATTAAATTTTGTTTTCTGACGAAGATCCAACGTTTTCTCTATATTCAGTGTCAACTCCCCGAAAGTATCTACAAAATCATTCGTAAACAAATTTACATCTGCCCATGTAAACTCCTCCCCACGTGGCTTAATCCAGTAGCAGTCTGATAAACTCAGTGCAAGGTTATCTACAAGCGCACTGTTTGTAGATGCATACCCTAACCTTTGGAGTGCGCTTTTGGCGCCATGACGGGTCTTCGGAATTGCCCGGTCCCTCCACCATTCATGAAACTTCATTTCATTCATTTGTCCCCCGATTGGAAAATGTGAAAGTGCCGCTTCATTTTTACGATATGCTCCCAGTATGCCTCCCTCTGATATTTCCATTAAACATACCGGTATATCCTTATGCATTAAAAAATACTCTCTTGCAATCTTCTTTGCCATAAATTCAACTCCATATAATATCTTCTGTTTTATCCAGTCTGCAGTCCTGATGAAATTTATTTAAAATCTCATAATAGGATTCAAATAAATCTTCTATATAAAGAATCAGATTTTGCTTTTTAACCCCATCTAAATCAACCTGAACAAAGATTCTTGTACCTCTCCTATCGACCAAGTAACCCGCTTCCTTATTATAGTAAAAAGTATTTCCTTTTCCATCCTCTATCGTTTTCATCATTTTCCGATCTACCGGAAGCTCATGCGCAATCAGTTCCACAATATAAGAAGCCGGTGTACTTTCTCCATATTCCCATCTCCGAAGCGTTCCTATGGGAATATGAAAACGTTCAGCAAATTCTTTCTGTGTCATTCCGGTTGCATATCTCATTTCTTTAATATTCATTTTTCTCTCCATTTTGTAACCGATATGGGTATATTTAATATTATACTACCCATATTGAGTATATTTGTCAATCAATAATTATTTTAAACAAATCATGTAATAAATTAAGGGATACAACTTTCATTTAAGAAAATTATATCCCTTTCCCACATTTTTAATCTATATTCTTCTGGTACAAATCCAGCACATAGGTTGCCCGAACCACGATTTTATTTCCGTGTTTCATAATGGCATCCCGTATTCCCGAAAAGAATGCATCCCTGCTTGAATCTTTTATTGTAATCAGATCCGCATTGGTTTTGATATACTCTATGAAACCTTGTGCAGTATAACTTCTTTCTCCATAAAATTTATATTCTCCCAAATAGGTAAATCCATAGGATTTCCCATTTTTATAATTGAATTTACAGGTATAAGGAATATCTACTTCATAACAGGTATCGAATACCTTCTGTATATCATCGTATAAATCAGCATTGGCACTCTTGTAATCGTCCAGCATCCGGAACATTGCAAGATAGCCTTTATTTTTCAGAATTTCATAACACTTACGATAAGCAAGATCTTCTTTAATCCACTGAATAGTTGCTGCAGAATATACCAGATCAAAATAATCCGGAGCAAACGAATGTGTTTCAAAATCATCATGGATCATTTTAAAATTCTTATAATTTCCATACTTCTTTTGCATTGCTTCGGCAAGATTCCCTCCAAGCTCAATTGCCGTATAATCGCAGCCGGACTGAATCGCAAAGTCCGATGCCTGTCCGGTTCCCGGTCCGATCTCCAGACATTTTTTACCTGCCTTTAATTCACAGGTAGTTCGAATATACTCAAATAATTCCTCACAGTACCGCTCTCTCCACTCATCAAACTGCTCTGTAATCGTATCAAAAACAAGCCTCTTGTCTTCCGGATATTTATCCCCTGACATTTTCCCCATTACCTTCTCCTCTCCATCCAATCTGTCAATTTTAATTAATAAAAGCTTCCATCTTATGTAGCTTATGGTAGTCCGTGCATAATTCCTGACGTCCCCATCAGGCACAAAAAACACTGCCTCTGACCTTATGCAGGAATTTAGAAGTTCTTCTATTTCGCGTTCCATACCAGTTTCCTACAACGAAATAGTTAGAACTTCTTAATTCCGAAATTCAGGCCAGAGGCAGATTTTTTGTACCGGTCAGTCAGCCAGACCACAGCTTATCTGACACATTTCCCATTCTGAATATTTCTTACAGTCTCGCCAATACAAAGATATCATAAATCGCCTTAATGGCAGTCTCAAAATCCTCATTTGCCACACCGATAATGATATTCAGCTCACTGGAGCCCTGATCGATCATCTTGACATTGACATTCGCATGAGCCAGTGCGGAGAAAATTCTTCCTGCGGTTCCTCTTGTGGATTTCATGCCGCGTCCAACGACTGCAATCAATGCCAGATCTGCTTCGATATCGATGCTGTCCGGATCTGCCAGACGGTGAATGGCAGAAACAACCTTCTGCTCCTTATCCATAAATTCATCCTGGTGAACAAATACCGTCATGGTATCAATACCCGAAGGTACATGCTCAAAGGAAATTCCATAATCTTCAAACGCCTGTAACACCTTACGTCCGAATCCGATCTCCGAATTCATCATTGCCTTATCAATGTTTACTGCACAGAAGCCCTTCTTACCGGCAATACCGGTCACCACATATTTGCACTTCTGACAGGTGCTTTCCACAATCCAGGTGCCTTCATCCTGCGGACGGTTGGTATTCCGGATATTGATTGGAATGCCTTCACGGCGTACCGGGAAAATGGCATCCTCATGAAGCACACTTGCACCCATGTAAGACAGCTCGCGGAGTTCACGGTAGGTAATGGTATCAATTCTTTCCGGATTTTCAATGATTCTCGGATCTGCAATCAGAAATCCCGAAACATCTGTCCAGTTCTCATAGACATCAGCCTTGACTGCTCTTGCCACGATGGATCCGGTAATATCGGAGCCGCCTCTGGAAAAGGTCTTTACGGTTCCATCCGCATAAGCTCCATAGAAGCCCGGAATAACCGCATTGTCCACATCCTTCAGACGTTCCTTTAAAATATCATTGGTGGTTTCCGAATCAAAATCACCGTTCTCATCAAAACGAATCACTTCTGCAGCATCAATAAACGGAAAGCCAAGATAATCTGCCATAATAATACTATTCAGATATTCCCCTCTGGAAGCGGCATAATTTACTCCGGCTTTCTTTTTGAAGTTCTCTGCAATAGTCTTAAATTCTTCCTTTAGGGACAGTGTCAGGGAAAGGCCGTCCATAATCTCCTGATAGCGTTCCTCAATAGCCTGAAGCTCCCTCTTAAAATCCTTGTCATTCTCTGCAAGCTCATAACAGCCATAAAGCATATCGGTTACCTTGGTGTCCCCTGAAAACCGCTTTCCCGGAGCCGAAGGTATAACATACCGACGCTCTTTGTCTGCATGGATAATGTCCCCGACCTTGCGGAACTGCTCCGCACTCGCCAGTGAACTTCCCCCGAATTTTACTACTTTTTTCATAACTGCATTCTCCTCATCTGCCTACTGTTCTAATAATTTATTCATCATTTCATGACCATGCGCCACAAAGTTTCCGCTCTGTGCGGCTTCTTCTTCATTGTAATTCCAGGTATGGTCTTCCTTCTTTGTGGAATCAAACAGAAGATACGGTACACTATCTGCGGTATGAGTGCGCAGACGGATCGGGGTCGGATGATCCGGCATCACTAAAAGGCGATAGTCCACGCCCTCCTTATCCAGCTCTTGCGTAAGAGGTCCGATCACTCTCTGGTCGAGATATTCAATTGCCTTCACCTTACGCTCCACGCTTCCCTGATGCCCCATTTCGTCCGGTGCTTCCACATGGATATAGGCAAAGTCATATCCATCATGCAGTGCATCAATCGCAGCCTGTGTCTTTCCTTCATAGTTGGTATTTAATCCGCCGTTTGCACCCTCGACATGGGCAACGCCCATCTTTGCACCGACAGCGATTCCCTTTAACAGGTCTACGGCAGAAATCATCATACCCTTTTTGCCATATTTTTCTTCAAAAGGCGCAAGGCTCGGTCTGGTACCTGCGCCCCAGAACCAGCAGCAGTTTGCCGGGTTCAGTCCCTTTTTCTTACGTTCCACATTAAGCGGATGATCCTTTAAGATCTCATAGCTTCTCTTCATCATATAAAGAAGGTGCTCATCGGTCGGAAGATACTGGCCGATCACCTGATCTAAGACATCATGCGGCTGGGTTAAATCAAGCACCCTGCCCTGATTCCAGATCAGGCAGTGACGATAACTGGTTCCTACATAGAACTGATAGGTTTCGTTCTCTAATTCCTTCTTTACTTCGTTTAGTAAAACCGCACAATCTTCCGTGCTGATTTCTCCGGAGCTGTGGTCAATGATTTTCTGCTCTTCAAACGGAACATCGTCCTCAGAAATGGTTACAATGTTGCAGCGAAGTGCAATGTCGGTATCCTTCATCGGAACACCTATGCTTAAGGCCTCTAACGGAGAACGCCCCGAATAATAAATCTTCGGATCATAACCCAATACTGAAAGATTCGCGGTATCGCTCCCCGGCTTCATGCCCTCAGGAATCGTATGAACCATACCGATTTCAGATAATTTGCTTAAACGATCCAAGGCAGGAGTACTGGCATATGCAATCGGTGTCTTACCTCCAAGGCTCTCAATCGGCTCATCTGCCATGCCATCGCCCAGTACTACAATATATTTCTTTTCACTCATGGTGATTCTCCTCTTTTCTATTTCTGCATGAATTTCATTTCGCCTTGCCATTCATAAGTTGCCTGACAAGCCGGCAACTTATTTCATGTCGGGCTTTCGCCCTATAGAAATCATTATACCAAAAGCCCTTAGCGAGCAAGCTCACACGGCTTTTGTACAATGATTTCTGCATGGCTCAATGCTTACGCAAAACGAATCCGGCTGATCACTCCGACCTTTTCAGCCTTTTCATTGAATTCCTTTTCGCTCATGCGTCCGGTTACAAAAGCAAACTCTCCATCTACTCCTGCCGTAATCTCTTTCACGTCTCCAAAGGTCTCTTTTGCTTCCTGTTCTTTTGCTTTCTCTACACGTACAAAGAAAGCACGCTCTACTTCGTCCACATTTGTCAGCTTCACATCCTCTGCATCCCAGAAGCAGGTAATGATCTTTCCAATATGTCTTGCGCAGTCTACGACATCCGACACAACCGCACTCGCTGTCGGAAGCTTGCCTGCGCCTCTTCCGTAATACATGGAATCGCCAAGCATGTTGCCATGCACACAGACGGCATTAAACACATCATTTACCATGGATAACGGATGGCTCTTCGAAATGAGGAACGGAGAAACCATGGCATAAAGTCCGCCATTCTCTTCCTTTGCAAGCCCAAGCAATTTAATGGTGCAGTCCATCACCTTCGCATATTTAAAATCGTCTGCGGTAATTTTGGTAATTCCTTCGGTGTAAATATCCTGATAACGGACATTCTTACCACACATTAAGGAAGAGAGAATCGCGATCTTACGGCAGGCATCATAGCCTTCGATATCAGCCTCCGGATTGCGCTCTGCATAGCCCTTTTCCTGTGCTTCCTTCAATACCTCTTCAAATGCAGCACCTTCACGCTCCATCTTGGTTAAAATATAGTTCGTCGTACCATTTAAAATACCGGAAATGGCATCAATCTTCTCTGCGGTAAGTGAATAATTCAAAGGACGGATAATCGGAATGCCACCGCCGACACTTGCCTCGAACAGATAGTTGCAGGTATGCTCATGTGCAATCTGAATCAATTCCGGTCCATGTGTCGCTACCAGCTCCTTATTGGAGGTACATACACTCTTGCCGCTCATGAGGGCACGCTTCGTAAACTCATAAGCAGGCTTTAAGCCTCCCATGGTTTCACAGATAATCTGTACCTCAGGATCATTCAGAATCACTTCTACATCATGGACAATCTTGTCTTCATACGGATCTCCCGGAAAATCCCGAAGATCCAGAATATATTTAATATTCAGAGCTTCGTTTGACTTCTTGTTGATCTCTTCCTTGTTCTTTTCAATTACCTCAACGACACCGCTTCCTACGGTACCGTATCCCATTACTGCTACCTGAATCATGTTTCGTCTCCTTTGTTTTCCTTCTTTATTTCCCTATCCGTTTCCGGATCTGTCTGCTTACTCCTGTGCAAGGATCTTTACATTCCGGACACCCCTGTGCTTTCCCATCGTTTCAAGCATCTCTGAAATGTCTCTGGTTGTTTCAAGCACCTGGACACTCAGGCTTAAGGATGCCACGCCGTTAATCGGAATACTCTGATGAATGGTCAGGATATTTGCTCCGAATTCGGCAATCACCTTTAACACATCGGAGAGAATTCCAGGCTCATCCTCCATCTGGAAGGTCAGCGTAATCGTCGTTCCCTGCGCATTATCATGGAATTCGAAAATATCCTCCTTGTACTTATAAAAGGAACTCCGGCTGATTCCGACTGCCTCTGCAGCCTCATTCACCGACACCGCCTTACCGGAATCAATCAGCTTCTTCGCCTGTACAACCTTAAGAAGCACCTCCGGAACGGCCTGTTCCTTCACAACATAATATCTGCTTCCCATATCTTCTCCTGTCTTTCGTCCCCACCTGGCGTACACTTGTCTTTGATTGTCTTTGTACAAGAGACACATGTACGCCACCGAAAGATATTCTATCACACCTTTTTTCGGAGTGCAAGGTAAAAGATGTAAAAGAAGACAAAGAAAAAAGCACTTTTTTGTGCATAATCACAAGAAAGTGCTTTTCATCGTTTTCTAACATCCATAAACCGTAACTATTCACAAGCATGCAAAACCACTTCCTGTGAATGCCTGCATCAGGCAGAATCGTTACCACAAATTTTAAACACCGGCTTATAGAAGTTCCTTTAATAACTGATTCACCATACCCGGATCGCATTTGCCCTTCATGGCCTTCATGGTCTGTCCAACCAGGAAACCAATTGCCTTTTCCTTACCATTGTGGTAGTCCTCTACCGACTGCGGATTATTGGCAATCACTTCTTCCACGGTCTTGCGGAGTGCCCCCTCATCATTGACAGTCTTCAATCCCTTTTCTTCCACATAAGAAACCGGATCCATGTCTTCTTCAAACATGACCTCAAAGACTTCCTTGGCAACTGCACCGTTAATGGCTCTGGAATCCTGCAGTGCAATCAATGCAGAAAGGTGTTCCGGCGAGAAACGGATATCCTCCGGATCGAGTTCCTTCTCCTTGAGAATGCGGAGCGTTTCGCCCATCAGCCAGTTGGATACCTTCTTCGGCTGTGTACCCAAAGCAACAGTCTGTTCAAACAGATCTGCCATTTTCTTGGAGCCTGTAATAATCTCAATATCATAATCCGGAATACCGAATTCTTCACGGTAACGGATCCTCTTTTCATTACGGAACTCCGGCTGTCTGCTGCGGATTTCCTCTAAGAACTCGTCACTTAATACAATCGGTACAAGGTCCGGATCCGGGAAGTAGCGGTAATCCTGTGCATCCTCTTTGCTCCGCATAGCATAGGATTCACCGGCATTATCATCCCATCGTCTGGTTTCCTGCACGACCTTCTCCCCGGCATCCAGCAGATCCATCTGACGCTCGGTTTCTCCCTCAATTGCACGGCGGATCGCCTTAAAGGAGTTCAGGTTCTTCATTTCGGTACGTGTACCGAATTCCGTTGCTCCCACTTCACGAAGGGACAGGTTCACATCTGCACGCATGGAACCCTCCTGAAGCTTACAATCGGATACTCCCAGATACTGTGCAATCATACGCAGCTTTTCCAGATAAGCAATCACTTCATCTGCACTGCGCATATCCGGCTCGGATACGATCTCAATCAGCGGTACACCGGAACGGTTGTAATCCACTAAGGAACAGTCCTCCCAATCATCATGGATCAGCTTTCCGGCATCCTCCTCCATATGAATCTCATGGATTCCGATTTCCTTCTTTCCTGCCCCCGTTTCAATCTCTACCTTACCATTACGGCAGATCGGCAGATACAGCTGGGAAATCTGATAGTTCTGCGGATTATCCGGATAAAAATAATTCTTACGGTCAAATTTACAATACTGGGTAATCGTACAGTTCGTAGCAAGTCCGACCGCTACGGCATATTCGAGCACCTTTTTGTTTAATACGGGTAAAGAACCTGGCATACCGGTGCATACCGGACAGGTGTGAGTATTCGGTGCTCCACCAAATGCGGTAGAACAGCCACAGAAAATCTTGGTCTTCGTTGCAAGCTCTACATGAACCTCAAGACCAATGACGGTTTCATACTGTTTCGCCATTTACTCATCCTCCTTCTTTCCCAACATTCCTCTGCTGCATTCATAAGCGTAAGCAGCACGGATCAGGTTCTTTTCTTTAAAGCAGTCTCCGATCATCTGTAAGCCAATCGGAAGTCCCTTTGAATCGATACCGCAGGGAATGCTGATTCCCGGAAGCCCTGCCAGATTCACGGAAATCGTATAAATATCGCTTAAGTACATCTTAATCGGATCCGACAGACTCTTTCCGAGCTCCGGTGCGGTTGTCGGTGCACAGGGGGCCAGGATCAGATCATATTTCGCAAATGCTTCGTCAAAGGCCTTCTTAATGAGTGCCTTAACCCGGAGCGCTTTCAGATAGTATGCATCATAATAACCGGAGCTTAATACAAAGCTGCCGAGCATGATACGACGCTTTACTTCCGGTCCAAAGCCTTCCGAACGGGTCTTCTTATACATGTTATGGAGTCCTGTATAGTCTTCTGTACGGTAGCCGTACTTAATCCCATCGAACCGTTCCAGGTTCGAGCTTGCTTCTGCGGCTGCAATCGTATAATAGGTCGGGATCGCATATTCTACAAGGCTCAAGTCAAACTCCTCTACAACAGCACCCTTTTTCTTTAATTCTCCGGCTGCCTTCATAACGGCTTCCCTAACTTCCGGATCCAGTCCTTCTCCGAAGTAATCACGCGGGATACCAATCTTCATGCCCTGTACATCATCCACAAGTGCGGATGTGAAATCGGTCTCCTCACGCTCTACCGAAGTAGAATCCTTCGGGTCGTGGGAGGCAATCACTTCAAGAATTGTTGCACAGTCGGTCACATCCTTGCACAAAGGCCCGATCTGATCCAAAGAGGATCCATAGGCAATCAGTCCGTATCGGGATACTGTTCCGTAGGTCGGCTTCATTCCAACCACGCCACAGTAGGAAGCCGGCTGACGGATGGAGCCACCGGTATCTGAACCAAGTGCAAAGAAGCATTCCTTAGCAGCAACGGCTGCTGCCGATCCACCGGAGGATCCTCCCGGTACATGGGCTTCATTCCAGGGATTTTTCGTTGCGCCAAAGGCAGAGGTTTCTGTCGTAGAACCCATGGCAAACTCGTCCATGTTGGTCTTACCAAGAATCACAGCTCCTGCTTTCTCTAAATTCAATACGGCCTCTGAAGAGAATGTCGGAATAAAATTACCAAGAATTTTCGAAGAACAGGTGGTCAGCATTCCCTCGGTACACATATTGTCCTTGATTGCTACAGGAACACCTGCCAGGGGCCCCGTAAGTTCTCCTGCCTCGATCTTCTTCTGTACCTCCTGCGCCTTCCGCAGTGCACCTTCTTCATCAATTGTTACATAACAGTGAAGAGACTCTTCTCTTTCCTTGATCTGTGTAAGAACCGCCTGTACGGCTTCGGGCGACGTCACTTCTCCATTCCGGATCGCCTTTGCCAGCCCGACGGCTGTATAATCCAGTATCTTCATTGAAATATCCTTTCTGTTTTTATTCAAAGGTTTTCGGAACGATAAACATACCGTCCTTCTCACCGGGTGCATTCTTAAGGATGTCCTCGCGCATATCCCCATTCGTTACCACATCTTCACGGAACACGTTGTGTACCGGGAAAACATGGGACATTGGTTCAACACCGGTAGTATCGAGCTCGCCGAGCTTATCAATATAATCCAGCATGCTTCCCATATCCTTCTTCGCCTGTTCGCGTTCTTCCCCAGACAGTTCCAGCTTTGCCAGAATTCCTACATATTCAATGGTTTCATCTGAAATGATATTTGCCATAAATATTAACCAAACCTTTCTTAATTATCCATTTCGACAATGGCAGAGCATCCCATTCCGCCCCCAACACAGAGCGTTGCAAGTCCCTTCTTTGCATGGCGGCGCTGCATTTCATATAACAGGGTAACCAGAATCCGGCATCCGGATGCTCCTACCGGGTGTCCGAGTGCAATGGCACTTCCGTTCACATTCAGCTTATCCATATCAAAGCCCAGATCATGTCCGACAGCAACCGACTGTGCGGCAAATGCTTCGTTTGCTTCAATCAGGTCAAAGTCTTCGATCTTGTAGCCCTTCTTCTCCATAACCTTACGTGTGGATGCCACCGGTCCGATTCCCATGATTCTGGGTTCCACACCAGCCAGTTCTCCGCCGATCCAGGTAGCCATCGGAGTAACTCCAAGCTCCTTTGCCTTTTCTTCACTCATGACAATAATTGCTGCTGCGCCATCGTTGATTCCGGATGCATTACCTGCGGTTACCTTACCGCCTTCCTTGAACGCCGGGCGAAGCTTGCTTAAGCTTTCTACGGTCACACCGTCTCTTGGTCCTTCATCCGTATCAAACAGAATGGTTTCCTTTTTCTTCTTTACTTCTACCGGAACAATTTCATCCTTGAACTTACCTTCCGCACGTGCCTTCTCACATTTGTTCTGGCTCCATGCAGCAAACTCGTCGAGCTGCTGCCTGGTAAGTCCCCATTCCTCTGCAATATTCTCTGCAGTAATACCCATATGATATCCACCGAAGGCATCATGCAGTGCATCACGAAGCAGAGCGTCATCCATCATGGCTGCTCCCATACGATATCCGAATCTTGCATTATATAATAAGTAAGGAGCCTTTGACATATTCTCCATACCACCTGCCACGATAATATCTGCTTCGCCGTTTGCAATCAGCTTGGCAGCGAGGTTGACACAATGCAGTCCTGAACCGCAAAGGACATTGATGGTTGTTGCAGGTACTTCTACCGGAATTCCCGCATTCACTGCTGCCTGTCTTGCCGGATTCTGTCCAAGACCTGCCTGAATCACACATCCCATATAAACCTCGTCAACCATTTCCGGTGCTACTCCTGCTCTCTTTAATGCTTCCTTAATAACAACCGTTCCGAGATCCGGTGCCGGAGTATTGCTTAAGGTTCCTCCCATCGTTCCGATTGCGGTACGGCATGCGCCTGCCAAAACAACTTTTCTTGCCATGATCTTCATCCTTTCTTCTATTCTTTTTCGATAACTGCCGACATAGCTTAGCATGACTTCAAGCAGTTACAATATCAACTATTATACAGTAGTAATTTACTACTTTTCCCCTGCGGTGTCCAGTAGATCGTTTAAAAAAAGAATAAACACAGATAAACAAAAAACCATTATCTCCATGAACGCACTGCGCTGTACGGAGATAATGGTTTTCTTCTGTTTAAGTCTGAATCGTTATCAAACAAGCATCTTATTTCTTTAATCCGTCAAAATATATCTTGGTTTCAGCAACCACAACACCACTCAATGCAACCAGTGCAATCAGGTTCGGAATCGCCATCAGTCCGTTGAAAATATCGGCAATGGTCCATACTGCGCTTACCGTCATGTAAGGTCCGATAAAGATCGCAAGAATGTATATCCAACGGTATACCTTAACCACCTTCAGCTTACCGCCGCATAAATACTCCAGGCATCTTTCACTGTAGTAATCCCATCCAAGGATCGTTGTAAATGCGAAGAACACCAGGCAGATCATCAGAATGAAGGAGCAAAGCTGATTTGGAAGCGGAAGTCCCATCTGGAATGCCGTATCCGTTACGGATACCCCTTCCAATCCCATATCCCATGCACCGGTAATGACGATACAAAGTCCGGTCATGGTACAAATTACCAGAGTATCAATCACGGTTCCCATCATGGAAATCAGTCCCTGACGTGCCGGCTCTTCTACCTGAGCTGCGGCTGCGGAAATCGGGGCACTACCAAGACCGGCTTCATTCGAGAAAATACCTCTGGCAATACCCTTCTGCATGGCAATCATCATGGCACCAAGTGCACCACCTGCGGCAGCCCGGACACCGAATGCTCCCTGCACAATCTCAACGATGGCACCGGGAATCCTGGTGATATTACAGATTAAAATAATGAGTGCAACTGCAACATAAAGAACTGCCATGAAAGGAACGATCACCTCTGCCACCCTGGAAATTCTCTTTAAACCACCGATAATAACAAGTGCCACGCAAACGGTAATGATCAGACCCGCAATCACAACTGCGATGGAGTAGTCTGTTCCAAAAAGATGAACGGTATTCTGACTGTCAGGATCAAAGAAATTCTTCACAGCGCTGGTAATACCATTTACCTGCGTAAAGGTTCCAATACCAAAAAGGCCAACGCCGACACCAAAGAACGCAAAGATCTTTGCAAGCCATTTCCAGTTCTTTCCCATACCCTTTTCTATGTAATAGAACGGTCCGCCAATAATGTGCCCATCCTCAGCTACCACACGATACTTAATGGATAACAGACACTCGGAATACTTGGTTGCGGTTCCAAGCAGGGCTGCCAGCCACATCCAGAATAAGGCTCCGGGACCTCCGGCTACCAGCGCTGTTGCAACACCGACAATATTACCGGTTCCGATGGTTGCGGACAATGCCGTACAAAGCGCCCCAAAGCTGGATACCTCTCCATGTTCACCGGTCTTTTCATTATCCCTGATGTGCCTGATTGCCATAGGCATCTTCGTGATCTGCAATCCCTTTAACCGGATAGTCAGATAAATACCTACCGAAAGGATGAGAACGATTAACGGGATACCCTACACAAAATCGTCAATCGTGGTTATTACGATACTGATTTGTCCTAACACTTTTCCTAACATTTTTCTTCCCTCTCATTTCTATGATTTTTTAGAAATATAAAAAGGACTGATTCTCATCAGCCCTCTAAAGAGTAGAACATGCATATAGAATGCTCTGTCCTTTTGCCTGAGAGATTGGCAGGCTTCCTGCCGTACACCTTCGGCGCCCTTCATCAGGGACTCTCCAGAGTGTTGGTAGCTGCGCATCTTCGTACTTCTTTGTACTTCAACGCTTTAGCACATCAACATACAGTACTATAGCATATCATTTTTCCATATGCAAGACTATGTTTTAAAATAAATTCGAAAATTTTCGTAATCAATCTTCTTTCTCTGTCCTTGGTACTCCACCACGTGAAATTCCAAACTTCTCACGCATGGCAATCAGACGATCGACCTGCTCTTTGGTAAAGCAGTTCTGCTTTCCGAGAATTTTCCCTGTAATCATCAGGATATTGGCATAATATTCCATGGATTCCAGACGATAATACGCGGCATAAGCATCCTCTGCCCAGGTAACGGCTCCGTGGTTGGCAAGCAGTACCCCGTTATGGGTATGACAATACGGTGCAATCACCTCTGCCACTTCCTTCGTACCAAGCTCCGCATAGGGTGCAATCGGAACATCCCCCAACGTAATCACGGCCTCTGCCAGAACCGGAACATCCAGTGGAATTCCCGCTATGGAAAAGCTTGTGCAGATCGGCGGGTGCGCATGACATACCGACCGCAGATCGGGATTCTCCTGATAGGCACGCAAATGCATCTTCAATTCAGAGGATGGCTTATGGGTTCCCTCTAAGACATTGCCCTGCAGATCCACCTTTACCAGCATCTTCTTGTTCATAAAGCCCTTGGAAACACCGGTAGGCGTCGCCCAGACTTCGTTTTCGCCTGTACGGATGGAAATATTGCCATCATTTGCTGCCACAAAGTTTCGGACATACATTCTCTGTCCAATATCCAGGATTGCTTCTTTTGCTTCCTTTTCAGAAGGATAAAAACAGTTATTTTCTTTTCCTCTGTTCAGATCGTGCTGCTTCTTTTGTTGTTTCTCTTTTTGCTTTTTCATACAGATCTCCATACTATGAAATTGACATCAAAATTCTTCTCTATACCGATCTATTTTTCATACCGGCAGCCATTCATCCCTGCCCCTTCACAAGCTGTGCAGCTTCCTTCTTCTTGCGAATCTGTGCCAGAGATTCCGTAAACGGAGCACGTGCAATTCCATACTCTGTAACAATTGCAGTAATTAAGGAGTGATCCGTTACATCGAACGCCGGATTAAAAACCTTTACTCCCTCCGGTGCCATTCGCTCCCTGTACCACATTTCCGTCACTTCCTCCGGCTTACGCTGTTCAATCTTAATTTCATCCCCTGTGGGACAGTCATAGTCAATGGTGGATGTTGGTGCGCAGATATACATCGGTATGCCATACTGCTTTGCAACGGCTGCAACGACCGAGGTTCCGATTTTATTCGCTGCATCCCCGTTAGCCGCCACACGGTCACAGCCTACGAAGACTGCATTCACCCAGCCATTTTTCATTACGGTTGCAGACATGTTATCACAGATCAGTGTCACATCTACCCCCGCAGAATGCAGCTCATAGGCGGTGAGTCTTGCTCCCTGTAAAAGTGGTCTTGTTTCATCCGCAAACACCCGGAAATGATAGCCTCTTTCCTGCCCCAGATAAATCGGCGCGGTTGCCGTTCCATATTTACAGGTTGCCAGCTGTCCCGCATTGCAGTGTGTGAGGATTCCATCCCCCGGTTTCACAAGAGAAAGACCATTCTCCCCAATAGCCTTGCAGACAGCAATATCCTCTTCCTTCATCCGGAAGGCTTCTTCTCCAAGAAGCGTTACGATCTGTTCGACACTCTTTCCTTCTTCCTGCGCCTTCCGGAGAACCTTCTCCATACGGTTCAATGCCCAGGAAAGGTTCACTGCCGTAGGCCGTGAAGAATTTAAGAATTCCTTCTGTTCCAAAAACTGCTTCTCAAATTCTTCGCAGGTAACATCCTTCCGGTTCTTCCAGATTTCAAAGCTGAGCTGATAAATACCAAAAGCCGCAGCTACACCGATTGCCGGTGCTCCTCGTACCTTCAGCAGATAAATGGCATCCCAGATCTCCTGTGCTGTTTTTAATTCGATAATCTCTGTCTTTCCAGGAAGCAGCGTCTGGTCAATAATGACCAGGCAGTTTTCTTCCTTGTTAAAGTCTACGGTTTCGTAATCCAGTATGGTTTTGTTCTCAGAATTCTTCATTTTCTGTCCTTCTGTTCTGTTTTTGTGTTTTATTTCTTGTATTTTAATTTCTTCCGGGATTCTATGCTCTGTTTCTTGTGTTCTTTTTCTTGTTCTCTATATCTTGTATTCTGTTTCCTGTGCTCTGTTACTTATATATTCTGCACCACATTTTTGCACTTTTTTTACTTTATTTTTGTACTATATTTTCCGTGTTGCATGAACCGGCCTCTTTCTGCGCCTTTTCAGGATACCGCTGTCTGCTTTCCAGGAGCCCATCCAGAACCATGATCCCTGCTCCTAAAAGAAAAGCCACCACCGACAGCATCCGGTCTATTCTTCCTGCTGCCTTTTCTTTCTGTCTGCCCTTCTGTTTCACAGCTTTTGTCTTATACTGCATTTTGATTTTCGCAATTTTCTCCCTGCTTTTGGCACGCGTCTTCTCTCTCCTTCGCAGCTCCATCCGGAAGCGCTGTGCCGGAGTCTTATGTAATGGTAATTTGATCTTCTTACGAAAGCTTCGTTTTCTTTTCTTCTGCATGAGATCCCTCCCATCTCAAACCGTTATGACCATTCTGTCATGTCATTCCTAAATGATCCGATCACATGGATTTGCTTGCTGCAATTACAGTGTCTCATATTTTTCTGAAAAAAGGAAGCGGTTGTTGCTTTGCAAAACTTGCGGTAGAATCGCAATTGTAATATACTGTACCTATCTAAAGCCATGCAATATCTGATAAACAGGATCGGAATGATTGGCTTAATAAATATACGGAAGAGGTACCTATCCTTATGGCCAAACATTACATAACCACATTCGATACCCGTCAGAATATGCTCAGACAGAATCTGGAAATCTTTTATTATGAAGACACCAATCTCCAGCCGGTGTCCAGCCACCGTCATGAGCATTATGAAGTGTACTTCTTTTTAAGCGGACCGGTGAACTGCCTGATTGATGACAAGAACTATCCGCTTGCTCCGGGTGACATCTGTCTGATTCCTCCCGGAATCTATCATCGTCCGGCATTCCGTAACGAAAAGGAGACCTATCGCCGTATTGTTCTCTGGATTTCTGCTGACTACTTAAACCAGCTAAAGCGCACCCATTCACAGATTGACTACTGCTTTCAGCTTGCACTGAATAAAAAACAGTATCATTTCCGGAATGATTCAGGGACTGCTCAGATTCTGTTTGGCAAGCTGTTTGATCTGTTGGAAGAATATCATTCGTCAGGAGCCTTTCACGAACAGCTTCTTACCTGCTATACCGGTGCCTTTCTGCTGCAGTTAAACCGGATTGTGTCCGAATACTCTTCCCCGTCCGCATATCGGAAGCCCAAGGCTCTTTTTTCACAAATTTGTGATTACATCCATTCCCATCTGGAAGAAGATCTGTCTTTGGATGTTCTTGCAGAGAATTTCTATGTAAGCAAATATTATATTGCACACAGCTTCAAAGAAAATATGGGAGTTTCTACCCACCAGTATATTCTGAAGCAACGGCTTTATGCCAGCAAATCAAATATTCTTGCAGGCACTCCCTTAAGTGAAGTCTGTGCAAATTACGGTTTCACCAACTATACCACCTTTTTCCGTGCATTCAAAAAGGAGTTCGGTGTCTCTCCCCGTGATTTCAAGGATTCCTGTCAGAGCCAGTCCGGCATGACAGAGAAAGAATAGGGATTTTGAAATGTTATCCCCTGTACAGGGGTAACCTTTTCCTTCGCCTGTTCCCAATGACCAATGTACTATCTCTACTTTTTCAATATTTTCTGGATTCTTTTAATATTCAAGTCCAATCTTTCACATTAACTGTTTGAAAAAGCCTTGAAGTTGAAAGCTTTTTTTGTTACACTGCCTTTAACTTCAAAGTCTGAGCCAATACACCTGTTTTATCTGCAATGGTGTGACAAAAAGATATGTTAAATACATTGATGAACTTCTCTAAAAGACAGTATATTGTAGGAGCGAATAAAATAATGAATAAAAAAATAGTTCTTTCTTTTCCAGGTAGCAGAGGTAGTGAAATCCCTCTTTTATATTTTGCAGCAAAACATTATGAAGATTTAGGTTATGAAAAAGTATTTGTCAATAATCCCATTATACAAGACACCAGTTATGAAGTACTATTAAATACATTAATAGAAAATGCTAAAACAATAATAGAATCATTAAATCTTAGTGAATACGATAACGTCGAAATTTAGAAATAATATATAACATTATCAGTAAGATAAAATGTTGACAAGCTCGGGCCGATTTTCCCCTCTTCAAAGTACAAACTATTCCTTGAGTGCTTTTTGATTTTTATTCATCATTGCGCATTTAATAGGATGTAAGTTTACTTATTCCTTCCAATAAGTCTTTATCTTCTCTTTTGCCTGTTCTTCAGTCTGTCCATAGTTTCCCTGTAGTTCTTCTATTGCCTGTTCTTTTGTTCCTCCCAGTCTCTGGCAAAGAGAAATCATTGACTGAACAGCATTCTCCTGGCTTTTATCAAGATTTTCCTTCACCTTCTTCAATTCCTGCTCTGCTTTCTTGCGCTCTTTCTCTGCCCCAATCTGCTCTCCAATCTCCCGTTCATCTCTTCGAATCAGTTCCATTTCACGTTCTTCATCATATTCAAAAATACTCATCTTCACTACCTCAGCTCTTTGCTTTAACAAAAAATCCTTCAATATATCCTGCCGGATACAGTATTCGATTGCCGCTTCCACCGCCTGTTCCAACGGCATGCTTGCACTATTGCGCCGGACCTGTTCTACATACTGGGTATACTGCTTTAATACCGGACACTTCTCTTTCAAATCTTCATTCATTTCCGGATTAATGTTCAGTATGGTTACCTTTAATTGTAAGTAGACTGATGCTCATACAGATTTACCTCATTCATAATCAGAAAAGAAATATCATTCTGCATTCCCATATAGATCGCATTATCCAACATGTTAAATGTAATCTGTGATGCATCCGTATAACCTGTTCCATTCAATGCATTATACAAAGACAATGCATTCTCCGGCTCCCTGAACAGCATCCGGCTTACCGTATCCTTATAGTTCCTCTGTACTTTGGGTTCCCTTGTTATTTCTTTGGTTGTTTTCCCTGTTGCTTTTGCTGTTCTTTCTTTTATTTCCTTTGCTGCTACTTTTTTTGTTACTCCCTCTGTCACTGCTTTGATTACTTTTGCTTCTCCCATTCTTCCTCCCTTTGCAGGAAGAGAAAAACAGACCGATCAACGTTTAATAAACGCTCATCCCAGTTATACTCATCGACGTCTGTTTTCCTTCCTCCCGCCTTTTCAATTGTTTGAGTGTGATTTAAAAGCATGGATTTCAGAAAACTTCCGTTTTCATAGTCAGAATAAATATAAAACAATAGATTTAGATTCGATCATTTGAAATATATGCTTTGTAGTGAATATAGCATACGGAATGTTATGCGTCAATGCAATTTTTGTAATCTTTTTATCAATTCCGGCTATATGTAACACCAATCGTCTATGCTACCATAGGTAATATCAGAAAATACTGAAATTGGAGGTATTCTTATGGAAATGACATTACGCTGGTACGGCAGCAAATCCGATTCCGTTACATTGCAGCAGATCCGTCAGATTCCGGGCGTCACCGGAATCATTACCACCCTTTATGAAACTGCTCCCGGCGACCTTTGGAAACGTGAAGATATTCATGTACTAAAGGAGGAAGTGGAGGCTTCGGGATTACATATTTCCGGTATTGAAAGTGTAAACATTCACGACTCCATCAAGATCGGTTCTCCCGACCGGGACCAGTATATTGACAACTATATTAAGACCCTTGAGCATCTTGGGGAAGAAGACATTCACCTGGTCTGCTATAATTTCATGCCGGTGTTTGACTGGACAAGAACCGAACTTGCCCGCGTCCGTCCGGACGGTTCCACCGTGCTTGCCTACAGCCAGAAAACGATCGACAGCATCGATCCGATGAAAATGTTCGATTCCATTTCCGGCGATTCCAACGGCTTCGTCCTTCCCGGCTGGGAACCGGAACGTATGGCCCGGATCAAGGAACTGTTCGAGCTTTATAAGGATGTCGATGATGAGAAGCTTTTTGCGAACTTAAAGTACTTTCTCGAAGCGATCATGCCGGTATGTGACAAATATGACATCAACATGGCCATCCACCCGGATGATCCTGCCTGGAGTGTGTTCGGTCTTCCGCGCATCATCATCAACCTGCCAAATCTGCAGCGCATGATGAGCATGGTAGACAATCCGCATAATGGCGTGACCTTCTGCTCCGGCTCCTACGGAACCAATCCCGATAATGATCTGCCGGGAATGATCCGTGCCCTCAAGGGAAGAATTCACTTTGCACACGTCCGTAACCTGCAGCACAACTTCCCGGGTGACTTTGAAGAATCCGCTCATCTTTCTTCTGACGGAAGCTTCGATATGTATGAAATTATGAAAGCCTTATATGATATTGATTTCACAGGGCCGATCCGTCCCGATCATGGCAGAATGATCTGGGGTGAAGTTGCCATGCCCGGATACGGTCTGTATGACCGCGCACTCGGAGCTACCTACTTAAATGGACTCTGGGAAGCTATTGTGAAAGGAGAAGCACGCCATGGAATTAAGTAAAAAGGGAATTGCAGACCGCACTGCCTTTGAACAGAAAGGCTATGCCCTGCCGCAGTTTGACCGAGAGGAAATGATTGCAAAAACCAAAAAAACGCCACACTGGATTCACTTCGGTGCCGGTAATATCTTCCGTGCCTTTCAGGCCAATGTGATGCAGGAGCTGCTAAACAAAGGAATCATGGATACCGGACTTCTGGTGACAGAAGGCTTTGATTATGAAATCATTGAAAAGATGAACCGTCCGCACGATGACTTAAGTATTCTGGTCACGCTGAAAGCCGATGGCAGTATTGAAAAGACCGTAGTCGGAAGTATCGCAGAATCCCTGATTTTAGACAGTCACCGGGAGACTGAATTGGCACGCTTAAAGGAAGTGTTTGAAAATCCTTCCCTACAGATGGCAAGCTTTACCATTACCGAAAAGGGCTACCGCCTTGCAAACGGAAAAGGCGAACTTCTTCCTGTCGTATCTGCCGATTTTGTGAATGGACCATCCCGGTGCGAAAGCTATATTGGCAAGGTTGCTTCCCTTCTTTATTACCGCTATCTCCATGATAAGCTTCCGATTGCCATGGTCAGCATGGATAACTGCTCCCACAATGGCGATCAATTATATGCTGCCATACATTCCTTTGCGGAGCAATGGACAAAGAATAACTTAGTCCGCGATGGCTTCCTTCGTTATATTGAGAATCCTTCTCTGGTTTCCTTTCCCTTAACGATGATCGACAAGATCACTCCCCGCCCGGATCCAAAGGTGGAACAGCTCCTTTTAAAGGATGAGATCGATGGGTTGTCTCCGGTAATTACGCAGAAAAACACCTATGTTGCTCCGTTTGTAAATGCCGAGGAATGTCAGTATCTCATTATCGAAGATCTGTTCCCGAACGGAAAGCTTCCCCTCGATGAAGCCGGCATTATTTATACCAATAGGGAAACCGTGAATAAAGTGGAAAAGATGAAGGTATGTACCTGTCTGAATCCGCTCCATACCGCTCTCGCGATCTTTGGCTGTCTGCTTGGCTACACACTGATTTCGGAAGAAATGAAGAATCCGTTATTAAAGAAGCTTGTAGAAACGATCGGCTGGAAGGAAGGCATGCCCGTAGTCATCAATCCGGGAATTCTCCGTCCTGAGGATTTCCTTACTGAAGTTCTGACGGTACGCATCCCAAATCCTTTTATGCCGGATACTCCGCAGAGAATCGCAACCGATACCTCCCAGAAGCTTCCGATCCGTTTTGGGGAAACAATCAAAGCGTATCAGGCATCCGATACCTTAAACCTTGCAGATCTTAAGATGATTCCGCTTGTTTTCGCCGGATGGCTGCGTTATCTGATGGGAATTGATGATACCGGGGCCGCATTTGAGAGAAGCTCTGATCCACTGCTCGATGACCTGACACCGTATCTCACCCAATTTACGTTAGGAGTCGTTCCATCCACTGAAGATACGGACAACATCCTGTCCCCGATTCTTCACAAAAAGGAAATCTGGGGCGTGGATCTGTACACCTGCGGACTTTCCAATCCCGTCATTTCCGGTTTCCGTGAAATGCTCGCAGGTCCGGGTGCTGTGGAAAACACTTTAAAACATTATGTAAACTAAATGACATTTTATTTTCAGTATTGTCAAAAAATCCCCGGAACTTTCGTTCCGGGGATTTATACTACTCTATAGAATTTCTACCAGGAAAACTTATTTAGCTGCTGCTAATTCTGCTTTCAGCTTTTCGGTTAAAGCAGGAACGATCTTGTTCAGATCTCCTACGATTCCGTAATCAGCCACATCAAAGATCGGAGCGGTTTCATCCTTATTGATTGCAATAATCATATCAGACTCTTCCATACCGGCTACGTGCTGAATTGCACCGGAAATACCGATTGCAAAGTAAACATTCGGACGAACGGTCTTACCGGTCTGTCCAACCTGAAGATCCTTCGGCTTCCAACCTGCATCTACAACAGCACGGGAGCAGCTTACGGTTGCACCAAGAACCTCTGCGAGGTCATCAAGAAGCTTAAAGTTCTCTGCGCTTCCAACACCACGTCCACCGGATACAAGGATCTTAGCGTCCATAATATCAGCAACATCAGATACAGCCTTAACAACCTTTAAGATTTCTACATACTTGTTATCCGGAGTAAATCCAGGATTGTAATTGATTACTTCTGCCTTCTTACCAGCTTCTCTGGGTGCCTTCTGCATAACACCGGGACGAACGGTAGCCATCTGAGGACGGAAATCCGGACAGGCGATGGTAGCGATTGTATTACCACCAAATGCAGGACGGGTCATCAGTAACTGGTTATGACGCTGTTCCTTGCCAGGAATCGGGTTAATCGGGAAATCACCGATTTCA
Source organism: Firmicutes bacterium CAG:95 (assembly GCA_000438155.1). Classification (GTDB taxonomy): domain Bacteria; phylum Bacillota; class Clostridia; order Lachnospirales; family Lachnospiraceae; genus Suilimivivens. Next base: position 5,891 of record FR902930.1, on the reverse strand, counting down.
AGCTGTGTACAGTCTGCGGTCAGACCGGTATGAATTCTTGCAGATACTCTGGGGCCTAAGTCACGGCCGATTGCTGTTGCACCTACCAGGAAAATTTCAGGCTTGAATTCGTTAATTACAGATGCTAATGCATGTGCATAAGGCTCTGTTCTGTATTCCTTTAATTCAGGATCGTCCACAACAATTACCTTGTCTGCGCCATATTCAGCAAGCTCGTCAGCTAAAGCTGCAACATCAGAACCAACTAATACAGCGGTAACTTCTGTTCCTAAATCTTTTGCAAGTTCTTTTCCCTTGCCAACTAATTCCAATGCGATTCCGCTAAGCGCATTGTCTACCTGCTGAGCAAAGACAAATACGCCCTTATAATCTTGAATATTCATGTTCTTCCTCCATTATATTTCAATATGCTTAAGATCTACTATCGAAAGATTAGATTACGTGTTTTGCTTTTAACTTCTCAACAATGTAATCAACAGATGCAGCGGGATCCAAGTTTACTTTTTCTCCTGCACCCTTTCTTACCTTATCGGATGCCTTAGCGATCTGTGTCGGTGAACCCTTAAGACCAAGGTTAGAATCTTCCACATCCTTAAGATCTGCTCTTCCCCAAACGGTGATGTCAGCCTTGTATGCATCGAAGATTCCGCCCGGAGTCATATATCTGGGCTCATTTAATTCAGCAAGAGCTGTAATTAAACAAGGCATTTTAGCCTTTAATACATGATATCTGTCATCGAACTGACGCTCAACGATTACGCTGTCACCTTCTACTTCGATCTTCTGAGCGTAGGAAATTACAGGAATTCCAAGATGCTCGGAAATCTGGGGTCCAACCTGTGCAGTATCACCATCGATAGCCTGACGGCCTGTAATAATGAGATCATAGTCAAGATTACGGATTGCTCCTGCAAGAGTCTGGGAAGTAGCCCATGTATCTGCTCCACCTAATACTCTGTCTGTTACAAGGATTCCCTTGTCAGCGCCCATAGCCATAGCTTCACGAAGAACTTCTTCTGCCTTGGGAAGTCCCATTGTTAAAACAGTAACTTCTGCGCCATACTGATCTTTTAATCTAAGAGCCGCTTCCAGACCAGCCTTATCATCAGGGTTCATGATGGTAAGCATTGCAGCTCTGTCAAGAGTACCATCGGGGTTAAATTTAACGCCACCTTTTGTATCAGGTACCTGTTTAACACAAACAACAATTTTCATTGTATTTCTCTCCTTATTTTAAAATTAATATTATATCATAGTAAGCCGGCACTCGAAATGCTTCGCATTTTCTCCTGCTCTTCTTACTTCTCTTAAGTAAGACGGCACTCGAAATGCTTCGCATTTCTCGTTCGCGGTGCTGCGCTGCACCGCTCTGTCTTTCGTCCTGTCCATCTGCTCCTGCAAGCAGGGCAGCTGTCCAGTCCAAAATCCATCCGTCTTACTTAAGCAGGTTCGCGGAAATGACCATTCTCTGAACTTCAGAAGTTCCTTCGTAGATCTCAGTAATCTTAGCATCTCTCATCATACGTTCTACATCGTACTCTCTGATGTATCCGTATCCACCATGAAGCTGTACAGCCTTGGTAGTAACTTCCATAGCAACCTCTGCTGCACAAAGCTTAGCCTGTGCTGCTTCTACAGAATAAGATACCTTAGGGTTCTTTGTATACTCGTCCTTCTTGCAGGCTGCTGCATATACCATGAGCTGAGCTGCTTTGGTCTTTGTAGCCATATCAGCCAACTGGAACTGGGTATTCTGGAATGCACCGATTGCACGGCCAAACTGCTTTCTTTCCTTAACGTATTCAACGGTTCTGTCAAGAGCGCCTTCTGCAAGACCAAGAGCCTGTGCAGCGATACCGATACGTCCGCCATCCAGAGTATGCATTGCGATATTAAATCCTTTGCCCTGTGCTCCTAACATATTTTCCTTAGGAATACGGCAATCAGTAAAGATCAGTTCGTATGTGGATGAACCACGGATACCCATCTTGTTTTCCTTGGTACCAAAGGTAAATCCGGGAGTTCCTTTTTCTACGATGAAAGCAGAGATCTCTTTCATCATCTTGCCTCTCTTCTCGATCATACCGGTAACAGCGAAGATCACGTATACGTCAGCTTCCTTACCGTTGGTGATGAAGATCTTGGAACCGTTCAGTACCCATTCGTCACCCTCTAAAACAGCCTTGGTCTGCTGTCCCTGTGCATCTGTACCAGCGCCGGGCTCGGTAAGACCGAATGCACCTAACTTTTCACCCTTTGCAAGGGGAACAAGGTATTTCTGCTTCTGCTCTTCTGTACCGAAGGTAAGAATCGGGTCACAGCAAAGAGAGGTATGAGCGGATACGATAACACCTGTTGTACCACAAACCTTAGATAATTCTTCTACACACATTGCATAAGTAAGAACATCTGCTCCCTGTCCACCGTACTCCTTCGGAATCGGAATACCCATAAATCCTGCCTTAGCCATCTTTTCAACAGTAACACGAGGGAATACCTCTGTCTCGTCTACTTCCTGTGCAAGAGGCTTAACTTCTTTTTCGGAGAACTCTTTGAAAAGAGTTCTTACCATTTCATGCTGCTTGTCTAACATAAAATCCATGTTTTATTTCCTCCATTATATATGATATTGGAATCACATTTGATCCAATTATATTTACTGTGCATCAACAGGGGTCTTTGTTCTGTCTGCATTGTAAACATAGAATCCCTTACCGCTCTTAACACCAAGGTTACCGCCACGAACCATCTTACGGAGCAGAGGACATGCACGATACTTGCTGTCACCGGTCTCATTGTAAAGAACATCCATAATAGCAAGGCAGATATCAAGTCCAATGAAATCACCAAGTTCAAGAGGTCCCATCGGATGATTGGCACCAAGCTTCATAGCTGCGTCAATACCTGCAATATCAGATACACCTTCCATCTTGATGAAAGCTGCTTCGTTGATCATCGGAACAAGGATACGGTTTACTACGAAACCTGCTGCTTCGTTAACCTGTACCGGTGTCTTGCCGATTTCTTCAGAAATCTTCTTAATGGTATTTACAATCTCAACAGGTGTATTTACACCGGCAATTACTTCAACGAGCTTCATACGGTCAGCAGGATTGAAGAAGTGCATACCGATCATCGGACGGTTTAATCCGTTACCGATCTCTGTGATGGAAAGGCTGGATGTGTTGGATGCAAATACGCATTCCGGCTTTGCAATCTTATCAAGCTCTGCAAAGGTATTCTTCTTAACTTCCATATTTTCAAATGCTGCTTCTACGATCAGATCGCAGTCTGCACAAAGGTCTTCCTTTAATCCAGGAGTGATCTTTGCAAGAATTGCATCAACAGCTTCCTGTGTTAATTTTCCTTTTTCTACAAGCTTTGCATAACCCTTCTGGA
>FR902930.1:0-2443 GCA_000438155.1 Firmicutes bacterium CAG:95 | reverse complement strand
CCCATTCCTGCTTGATATCGCAGAGAGCAACTTCATATCCATCAACCTGGGCAAATGCCTTGGCAATGCCCTGTCCCATGGTACCGGCACCAATAATACCTACTTTCATTTCTTTTCCTCCTAAATTTTCTTAAATCTTATTCTGAACAGCGGCTTACTGCCCGCAGGCAGTTCTTCCGCCGTCATTTACATTGATTATAAACCAGAATCAGCAGTTTTTAAAAGGCTCTTTTACCTTTTCCTTATTCTTATCAAGGAAGAAAGCCATTCCGTACTTCTGATCCTCTGTTTCAAAGCAGTCACCGAAGAGCTTTTCTTCGATTACGATTGCCTGATCCATATCTGCATCCAGGCCTTCGTTAATTGCCTTCTTGCAGTTGCGGACAGCGATCGGTGCATTCTTTGCAATGCCTGCTGCCATCTTCTCTGCTGCGGGAAGTAATTCTTCCTGGGTATATACTGCATTTACAAGTCCGATACGATATGCTTCATCAGCCTTGATGTTACGTGCGGTATAAATCATCTGCTTTGCCATGCCTGCTCCAACAAGACGGGCAAGTCTCTGGGTTCCGCCAAATCCGGGTGTAATTCCAAGACCAACCTCCGGCTGTCCGAATACTGCATTATCAGAACAGATTCTGATATCACAGCTCATGGAGATCTCACATCCGCCGCCTAATGCAAATCCGTTAACGGCTGCAATAACCGGGATCGGGAATGTTTCAATCTTACGGAATACGTCATTTCCCTTCTTACCGAAAGCTTCTCCTTCTGCCTTTGTCAATGTGCTCATTTCAGCAATATCTGCACCTGCTACGAAGGACTTCTGTCCTGCTCCAGTGAGGATTAAGCATCTTACCTCATTAAGGTTAACCGCATCAAGTGTTGCATTTAACTCGTCAAGTACCTGGGAGTTTAATGCGTTCAGTGCTTTTTCACGGCTGATGGTGATGATGCCGTATGCACCCTTCTGTTCATATACGATGAATTCCATTTTGTTTCCTTTCTGTGTCGTCTCTGACACCCTTACCTTTTATTTGATAACTGTTCCGTAACCTTCACAGTTACGTGTAAACATGCTTCTAGGGTGGGAGATCCCCACCCTGGAATTATGTTTTCTTTTTAGTTGATTAGTCCATCTTAACAATGGTAGAGCATCCCATACCACCGCCGATGCAAAGAGTTGCAAGACCGGTCTTGGCACCCTTAGCCTGCATCTCATGAAGCAGTGTAACAAGGATACGGCATCCGGAAGCTCCAACCGGATGTCCAAGAGCGATTGCACCACCGTTCGGGTTCAGCTGCCTGTCTACATCGATTCCAAGATCCTTACCTACTGCAACGGACTGTGCTGCGAATGCTTCGTTTGCTTCGATGATATCGAAGTCTTCAATTTTCATACCGGTCTTAGCCATTACCTTCTTAGTAGAAGCAACAGGTCCGATACCCATAACCTCAGGTCTTACACCTGCAAGTGCGCCTGCTACGAAAGTAGCCATAGGCTTAACCCCAAGCTCCTTTGCCTTTTCTTCGCTCATAACAACAACTGCTGCTGCGCCGTCGTTGATACCGGAAGCATTACCGGCGGTAACGAATCCGTCCGGGTTAATGGTACGAAGCTTTGCAAGTCCTTCGATGGTGGATCCGTGACGAGGTCCCTCATCTACCTTGAACTCGATCATTTCTTTCTTTTTCTTAACCATTACAGGTACGATTTCCTTCTCGAAAGCACCGGTCTTCTGTGCTTCTTCTGCCTTTAACTGGCTCTTTAATGCGAACTCATCCAGTTCTTCTCTGGTAAGTCCCCATTCTCTGCAGATGTTATCTGCAGTTGTAATCATATGGTAATCATTGAATGCATCCCAAAGAGCATCCTTGATCATGCAGTCAACTAATGTACCGTTGTTCATTCTATATCCGTAACGAGCCTGAGGAACTGCGTAAGGAGCCATGGACATGTTTTCCATACCACCTGCTACTACAACATCCGCATCTCCTGCCATGATCATCTGTGCTGCCTGGTTCACACAGTTCAGACCGGAACCACATACAACGTTCATGGTAACTGCAGGAACTTCGATCGGAAGTCCGGCCTTGATGGATGCCTGACGTGCTACGTTCTGTCCAAGACCTGCCTGGATAACACAGCCCATATAAACCTGATCTACAGCCTCAGGTGCAACACCTGCTCTGTTTAATGCTTCCTTAATAACAATTGCTCCTAATTCTGCTGCCGGTGTTGTGCTTAAAGAACCACCCATGGTTCCGATTGCGGTACGGCATGCACTGGCGATGACTACTTTCTTTGCCATTTTTCATTCCTCCGATATTCGTTGTTTTCATTTAATTTACGGGCTGAAAATGATTGTTAAATTTTTATCATTTCCAATGCAATTATTATATCATAGGGTATTTATTTTTGCAATGGATTCCCTCTCGATTT
>FR902929.1 GCA_000438155.1 Firmicutes bacterium CAG:95 | reverse complement strand
ATGAGAGGTGCTCCGCAGATCGAAGTTACTTTCGATATCGATGCAAACGGTATTGTTAATGTATCTGCTAAGGATCTTGGAACCGGTAAGGAGCAGCACATCACCATTACTGCAGGTTCTAATATGTCCGATGATGAAATTGATAAGGCAGTAAAGGAAGCTGCTGAATATGAAGCACAGGATAAGAAGAGAAAGGAAGCCATCGACACCAGAAATGATGCAGACTCCTTTGTATTCCAGACTGAAAAGGCTTTAAATGAAGTTGGAGATAAGATCGATGCTTCCCAGAAGTCTGAGGTAGAAGCTGACATCGCAGCCGTTAAGGCGGTTCTTGACAGAACAAAAGATCAGGAAATGTCCGACAGTGACATTGATGAATTAAAGGCTGCCAAGGAGAAGCTTACTAACAGTGCACAGGCTCTGTTCACGAAGATGTATGAGAACATGCAGCAGGCACAGGGGGCAGCTGGTCCTGACATGAGTGGTATGGGCGGTCAGGCAGGTCCTGATATGGGGGCCCAGAGCGGTCCTGCAGATGATGTAGTTGACGGCGACTACCGCGAGGTTTAAACGAAACACAGTGTGATTTCGCAGAAATCATAAAGAAATAAAGAAATACAAAAAGATGTTACTTGCATGGACGGGGTATGCTGTCCATGCAGTAGCATCTTAATCTGGTTTAATGGAAAGGCAATAAAATCATGGCAGAGCAGAAGAGAGATTATTATGAAGTGCTCGGAATCAGCAAAACGGCTGATGATGCGGAAATCAAAAAGGCATATCGTGTACTGGCAAAGAAATATCATCCGGATATGAATCCCGGTGATGCGGAGGCAGAAAAGAAGTTTAAGGAAGCTTCGGAAGCATATGCCGTATTAAGTGATCCGGAGAAGAGACGTCAGTATGACCAGTTTGGTCATGCGGCATTTGAAGGCGGCGGAGCTGGTGGCTTTGGTGGCTTTGATTTTAACAGTGCAGATTTTGGAGATATCTTTGGAGATATTTTTGGAGACTTCTTTGGAGGCGGAAGACGTCGTGGAGCGAATAATGGACCGATGAAGGGTGCCAATATCCGTACCAGCGTCAGAATTACCTTTGAAGAAGCTGTTTTTGGCGTGAGCAAAGAGATTGAGCTTACGTTAAAGGATGAATGTGCAACCTGCCACGGCACCGGTGCAAAGCCCGGGACGAGTCCGGAGACCTGTGCGAAATGCGGTGGTAAAGGTCAGGTGGTATTTACCCAGCAGTCCTTCTTCGGAACGGTCCGTAATGTACAGAGCTGTCCGGAATGTAACGGAACAGGTAAAGTAATCAAAGAAAAGTGTGCGGATTGTCACGGTACCGGTTATATTGCAAACCGTAAGAAAATTCAGGTATCGATTCCTGCCGGTATTGATAACGGACAGAGCGTCCGTATCCGGGACAAAGGTGAACCGGGAACAAACGGAGGACCGAGAGGGGATCTGCTTGTAGAAGTGATTGTGGCACGTCACCCGATTTTCCAGAGACAGGATTACAACATTTTCTCCACCGTGCCGATTTCTTTTGCAGTTGCAGCACTGGGTGGTGATGTCGTAGTGGATACCGTAGACGGTAAAGTGATTTATGAAGTAAAGCCCGGTACACAGACCGATACCAAGGTCCGCTTAAAGGGCAAGGGTGTACCCTCTCTTCGCAACAAGGAGGTTCGTGGTGACCACTATGTAACACTGGTTGTTCAGACACCGGAGAAGCTTTCCGGAGAGGCGAAGGAATTATTAAAACAGTTCGATGCGTTAACCGGAGACAGCTTAAATGCGGCTAAGAATATTGACGGTGAAAAGCAGGAAACCAGGAAAAAGAAGTTCTGGAAATAAATATAGAAAATATTCAGAGAAACAGGACTCTCTGCCGTGCAGAAATTTCGGAAGAAATGTTCACATGGCAGGGAGTTTTCTGCTATAATTATGAAATAGTGTGTAACTGTTCAGTACCTTCACGGTTACGATAGTGTCAGAAACGGGAGAGAATCATTATGAATGTTGCACAGAAAATTATTGCAATTATGGGAGCGTTCTATGTACTGATAGGTGGAGCAATTTCAATTGTATTTTTGTTTACTTTTTGGGGGACGCCGGGAGGTCTTGGATTTCTTGCCATTCCCATGCTGTTTGTCATACTGGGAATGGCCTTTATCATTGGCGCTCTGATTCCGGAATTTAAAAAGAACAGTATTAAGAAGCACGGAGATGCATATAAAGCCAAGATCTATGGATATGTTGAGAATACATCCTATCGTGTAAACGGAAGATTTCCAATCAATGTGAAGGTACATTATTTTGATAAAAAAGGAATCGAACGGGAAGCGGTTCTGCCTGCCGGAATGTCAAAGGGCTCCGGGGAATATCCTATTGGAATGACGATGGATATTTATGAATATCGGGGGAAATACAGTTTTGATCCGAAATCGGTCCGGGACGAAATTCTCCCCGGGGAAGCAGAACTGATGGATGACAAACCGGTTGATCCGTCCCGGATTAAGATGACTGCGGTTTCCTGCAGAAGCTGCGGTGCCAGCTATCAGGCAGCAGCCGGATATACCGGACGATGTCCGTACTGTGGAAGCTATCAGGATGTCGGGAAAATTTAAAGGTGCGAAAATGAGAATTGCAGATAGAGTTAAAATAATACTGGAGCGTCTGGACGAACACTATGGAACAGATTACCGCTGTTCCCTTGATCATGACAGTGCATGGCAGTTATTAATTGCAACGATGCTGAGTGCACAGTGCACCGACGCCAGAGTTAATATCGTAACGAAGGAGCTGTTTGTGAAATATCCGGATGTGAATGCATTTGCAGATGCAGATCTGAAGGAGCTGGAACAGGACATTCATTCAACAGGCTTTTACCATAATAAGGCGAAGAATATCATTGCCTGCTGTCAGGCGCTTCGTGATAAATATGACGGTCAGGTGCCCCGCTCATTAGAGGATCTGACGTCACTTGCCGGTGTTGGACGTAAGACCGCCAACGTCATTCGTGGAAACATCTACCATGACCCCAGTATCGTTGTGGATACCCATGTGAAGCGGATTGTAAAGAAGCTTGGCATTACAAAAGAAACGGAACCTGAGAAGGTGGAATTTGATCTGATGAAGAAGCTGCCGAAGGATCACTGGATTCTCTGCAACATTCATCTGATTACCTTAGGACGTGAGATCTGTAAAGCACCGGCACCAAAATGCGAAGAGTGCTTTTTACGTGATGTGTGCGCAGATTACGAGGCGCGTATGAGAAAGCAGCGAAAAGTCAAACCACTGCAATAAAAAGCAGAGTATCTAGTGAAAGGATGCAACTGTGAAGGAATGGAACAGTTGCAAAAGGCTTATAAAACGAAGTGATTGGGAATTACACTGCCCTGGATTTAGAAACCACAGGCTTAAATCCAAAATATGATAAGATCATCGAAGTGGGTGCCGTGAAGGTACGGAATGGCGAGATCATCGACCGCTTTCAACAGCTGGTTTGCCCGGGCATCGCACTTCCGGAAAAGATTACCGGGCTTACCGGAATTACGCAGGAAGAGCTGCTGGAAGCGAAGGGGAGTGAAACGGTGATTCCACAGCTCCTTGATTTCCTGGAGGATGATGTGATTCTGGGACACAGTGTGATGTTTGACTATTCCTTTCTGAAAAAGGCAGCGGTGAACCAGAACCTGTGGAGGCCGGAGCAGTCCCATTTGGGACTTGATACCCTGAGGCTTTCCCGTATTTATCTGCCGGAGCTTCCAAGCAGAAGACTTGCAGATCTGTGCCTGCATTATGGGATCAGGCATCAGGCACACCGGGCATTGGGAGATGCAGAAAGCACGGTACAGCTTTATTCGGTATTGTGTGAGGAATTCTGTGAAAATGCTTTGGGTGAAGCGGCTTCGAAGCAGACATGGGAAGAACGTGAGAAGACCTTTGCTCCGTTCCCGCTTATCTATAAGATAAAAAGAGAGTCTCCGATCCGCCCACAGCAAAAACAAAAGTTATATTCTTTGCTTGAACAGCATAAAATAATACCGGACTATGATGTGGAAAAGCTGACCCGGAATGAGGCCAGCCGTCTGATAGACCGGATTTATTTTATTTACGGGCATTCTACATAGCTCCCGATGGATCCATGGAATCTGTCCTACTGCGAACCGGCACCGGTATCCGTGTCAGAGATCGGCTTGGGACAGGCAGCTTCAAGAAAAGTAAGGATCCTGGTCCTGCTTAAAGAATGAAGCTGTTGTGCCATGGGAAGAAGTCCGGCGATTTGGTCTTCTGCTGAGTGCTCCTTATAGATACGGACTAAAAGCTCATAGGAGGCATAAATATCTGTATGCGTATCTATAGCAAATTCAAGCAGAACACGGGCCGCCTGCGGCTGTCCTTCTTTATATAGAAGCGCTGCCCAGCTTTGCAGGGTACATACAAGAGTGGTATACCGCTGGTCGTAGAGAGACAGCAGATCAATATTCGGAGCGCCATATTCGAGCTTCAGATCGGTATTGGAAAATCCGGTCAGATTCACAACCGGTTCCTTTGCAAGGTCACGGATTGTCTGCTCATATTCCGCAATCTGTTCATTTTGAGGCACCAGACCAAAGGGAAAGGTTTCGACCGGGATGGTAATATAGTTAAGGCCGTCAAGGGATTTACGCCGGGTGCTGTTGGCGGCATGCTCACGATCCCAGAAAGCCTCATAGTCTTTTGCTTCCATATTCCGGTGCTTGTGGATTTCGTATCCGAGCCAGATACAGAATACAATAAAACTTGCAAAAAAATAGAATCTCATATATAATCCTTTCAAATGAAGAGGTGAAAAATGTTTAATTTTAATAATAAAAAAAGTAAAAGAATGGTATCATCCGTGATTATTCTATTATTGGTACTTGCTATGATTATTCCAACTTTAGCATATTTGATGCCATAAAGCAATGAGGGAAAAAATGAAAAAGTTTAAGACGATGTGTTTAGGGCTGGTGGTCTCATTTCTTTGCCTGACTATGATGGCACAGCCGGTGCATGCCGCAGAAGGGGATACCATTCTGGCAGGTGTTTATGCAGATGACATCTCCCTTGGGGGAATGACTGCCGAAGAAGCAAAGGACATGATGGATCAGAAAATTGCCGAATGGTCCGGAAGGCAGATCACCCTGATAGCAGTAGGCGGCAATGAAGTGCAGATTACACCGGCAGATGTCGGATTTCACTGGAATAATCCAGAGGTGATAGATGAGGCAGCTTCCATCGGACAGCATGGAAATATTGTACAGCGTTACAAGGTTTCCAGGGATTTGCAGCATGAAAACCGGGTTCTTCCGCTTAAGTTTTCCTGTGATGAGGAATTATTACGTCTGGTGCTTGCAGACCAGTGTTCGGTTTATAATCATGAGGCTTCCGATGCAACCCTTACCCGTGAAAACGATGCATTCATTGTAAATCCCGGACAGAACGGAGAAAAGGTGGATGAGGATGCATCCCTGCAGCTTGTCGAGGACTATCTGTGTAATGGATGGGACAAAGAGAATGGCAGAATTGAATTAATCGTTACCGTGGCAGAGGCCAGAGGAACCACCGAGGAGCTTTCCAAAGTGAAGGATGTACTTGGTACGTTCTCTACCAGCTTTAAGACCTCCGGATCCGGCAGAAGTGCGAATGTGCGGAACGGCTGTGCATTGATTAATGGAACGACCCTTTATCCGGGGGATGAATTTTCAACCTATGATGCCGTATCTCCCTTTTCAGAGGCGAACGGTTATTTCCTTGCAGGCTCCTATCTGAACGGACAGGTGGTAGACAGTCTGGGAGGTGGAATCTGTCAGGTTTCGACGACCTTATATAATGCGGTTTTATTATCGGAACTGGAGGTGACGGAGCGTCATAACCATTCCATGATTGTGACATATGTGGAGCCTTCCGCAGATGCGGCAATTTCGGAATCTGCCGGCAAGGATTTCCGGTTTGTGAACAATACCGGTGCCCCCATTTATATTGAAGGGTATACCACAGAAGATAAGCAGCTTGTATTCACGATCTATGGTGAGGAGACGAGAGACCCCGGTCATGCAGTACGCTATGAAAGTGAAGTTATCAGTAAAACCTATCCTGACACAGAGGTAATCTATGTGAATGAAGGAGCACCGATCGGTTCTGTTTCGGTGCAGTCTGCACATATTGGATATAAGGCAAACCTTTGGAAGGTGGTAACGGAAAACGGTACAGAGGTCAGCAGGGAAATGGTGAACTCCAGTGTTTATAAAATGGCACCGAGAGCAGCTACGGTCGGAGTTGCTACTTCTGATCCGAACGCCTACAATGAAATTATGGCAGCCATTGCCACCAACAATATTGACCATGTAAAAAATGTTGCTGCCGCTTTGACCACAGGCACGGCTCCGGCAGAACAGCCTGCCCAGCCGGCCGCAGGAGAAGCAGCGCCTGCCGCGGAGCAGCCTGCAGAATAATTGTTTTTGCAACATGTTTTAAGAAGAGCACACGATTATAGGCAGATGGAATAAGCAATATACAGGGTCAATCAGGATGAAGCAGGGGAAACTTACAGAGAATGTTTTAAAGCGTTCCGTGTTACGAAGCATCGGAACTTATAGAGAGGAAATGCAAAAGGGTGCAGCACTGGGACAGGACTGCGCCTTTTTCTCATGGAAGGAAGAGACACTCGCAACAACGACACAGACAGCTGCCTTACCGGTAAAGGATGCAGGAAGGCTGGTGGTCTATGCTGCAGACAATAATCTGGCGGCGGCAGGAGCACAGACCATTGGAATTTCACTGGCACTTACTATTCCGGAGACGCTGGAAGAAAAAGAATTGCAGGAGCTGATGCGTGGAATCGACGACACCTGCAGGGAGCTCTCCATCCAGATTTCCGGTGGACACACCGAAATCAGCAGCCGGGTAACTGTCCCGGTGATCAGTGTGACCGCCTTTGGATATTTGAAACAAAAGAGGGTATACGAAAGCCCTTCAAAAGAGTATGATATTATTATGAGTAAATTTGCTGCGGTAGAGGGTACGGCAATTCTGCTCGAAACGGAGAGGGAAAAGCTGCAAAAGGCCTATACGCAGAGCTTCCTTTCCGGAGCCGCGGAATGCGCAGAGCATTTGTCAGTGAGGAAAGAGGCTGCCATAGCCGTGGAGTCCGGCGTTTATGCAATGCACGACCTGCACCAGGGCGGAATCTTCGGTGCATTGTGGGAGCTTTCCCGGCAAATAGGCGTTGGACTGAATGTAGATTTAAAGAAAATTCCCATTTTACAGGAAACGGTTGAGATATGTGAATGCCTCGGGGTGAATCCGTACCAGCTTATATCGGGAGGAGCACTTCTCATGGCTGCGGCAGATGGTGAGGCGCTGCTTAAAGAGCTTTGGAAGCAGGGAATTCCGGCGGCCTTAATCGGAACAACCAATGCAGGCAATGATAAGATCATCTGCAATGAGGAAGAAGTCCGTTTCTTGGATAAACCGGGACAGGATGAGATTTACAGGGTGGTTGAATAAGGAAAACAATAAGAATTCAGGAGGATTTGAGAAGTGATGAGAGAACAGATTTTAGCCATTATCGAAAAGAACAGCCGCATTTCCGTAAAGGAGCTGGCGGTGATTCTTGGCGCAGAGGAAATTGATGTCGCCAATGAATTGAAAGCTTTAGAAGAAGAGGGTATTATCTGCGGCTACCATACCATGATCGACTGGGAAAAGACGGACATTGAAAAGGTAACCGCATTGATCGAGGTACGTATTACACCACAGAGAGGTCAGGGGTTTGATAAACTGGCAGAACGCATTTACAAGTATCCGGAGGTAAACAGTGTTTATCTGATTTCCGGCGGCTATGATCTCCTGGTATCTCTTGAGGGTAAGTCCTTAAAGCAGGTATCGAGCTTTGTATCCGATAAGTTATCCACACTGGATGGCGTATTGAGCACCGCTACTCACTTTGTTCTTAAGAAATACAAGGATCATGGAACGATTTTAGGCAAAAAATATGAAGACACAAGGGAGATGATTACGCCATGAGAAATCCGTTATCCGACAGAATTGTAGAGATTAAGCCTTCGGGTATCCGTAAATTTTTTGATATTGTAAGTGAGATGGATGATGCCATTTCGTTAGGTGTGGGTGAGCCCGATTTTGACACTCCGTGGCATATCCGGGATGAGGGTATTTATTCTCTGGAAAAGGGACGTACCTTTTACACCTCCAATACCGGTCTTAAGGAATTACGTCAGGAAATTGCTGCATATCTTCAGAGGACACAGGGGGTTACCTATGATCCGATGAAGGAGGTCATTGTGACCGTAGGTGGATCGGAGGCAATTGATATTGCACTCCGTGCCATGATTAATCCGGGAGATGAAGTTTTGATTCCGCAGCCCAGCTACGTCTCCTACGAGCCGTGTGCAATTCTGGCCAATGCAAAGCCGGTGATCATCGAGCTTAAGGAAGAAAATGAGTTCCGGCTGACCGCACAGGAGCTGCGTGATGCGATTACCGATAAGACAAAGGTGTTAATTCTTCCTTTTCCGAATAATCCGACCGGAGCCATTATGGAGAAGAAGGATCTCGAAGAAATCGCAGAGGTCATCCGCGAAAAGGATATCTTTATTATTTCTGATGAAATTTATGCAGAGCTTACCTATAAAGAGAAGCATGTTTCCATTGTCAGCCTTCCGGGAATGCAGGAGAGAACCGTATTAATCAATGGATTTTCCAAGGCTTATGCGATGACCGGATGGAGACTTGGTTATGCGGTTGCTCCGGAGCCGATTTTACAGCAGATGTTGAAGATTCATCAGTTTGCGATTATGTGTGCGCCGACCACAAGTCAGTATGCAGCGGTGGAGGCGTTGAAAAACGGGGATGAAGATATCGCCATGATGCGTGAGGCATATAACCAGAGAAGAAGATATTTAATGCATGCCTTTAAGGAAATGGGGCTGCAGTGCTTCGAGCCTTATGGAGCTTTCTATGTATTCCCCTGCATTAAGGAATTCGGCATGACAAGTGATGAATTTGCAGAACGGCTCTTAAGGGAAGAAAAGGTTGCCGTTGTACCGGGTACGGCATTCGGAGACTGTGGAGAAGGCTTCTTACGGATTTCCTATGCATATTCCCTGGAAAATCTGCAGATTGCGATGGAAAAGATTGAGGCATTTATCAAACGGCTTCGCGAAGAAAAGAAATAAAATAAAGAAAGGTTGGAATATCCTTCCTTGAGATCTGATAAAACAGTACAAGAATAAAAAGAACCCGGTTCACCGTTTCGTGAACCGGGTTCTGCGCGGAGTTGGAGGGATTCGAACCCTCGTGCCCCGGAGGGCAAACGCATTTCGAGTGCGCCCCGTTATGACCGCTTCGATACAACTCCATATTTATCCATAACAAACCCTATTATAATGTTTCTTGTGCGGCAAGTCAAGGTTGTAGTATGTCATAAAAATGGTGTATACTGTAAATAAAACAGAAGAAAACACAGGAGGGGGTCTGCAATGATGAGAATTGGTTTGTTGACAAGCGGTGGTGACTGTCAGGCATTGAATGCCGCAATGAGAGGTGTGGTAAAGTGCCTTACCAATGGTGAGGAGGATGTCGAGATTTATGGTTTCCTGGAAGGGTACCGCGGATTGATTTACGGAAATTTCCGAATGCTTTCCGGCTCTGACTTTTCCGGAATCCTGACCAAGGGCGGAACGATCCTTGGAAGCTCCAGAACACCGTTTAAAACCATTACAGACCCCGATGAAAATGGATTAAATAAAGTAGAAGCCATGAAGCAGAACTATTATAAGCTTCGCCTTGACTGTCTCGTGATCCTTGGCGGTAACGGTACGCATAAGACAGCCAATCTGCTTCGTCAGGAAGGATTGAATATCGTTACTCTTCCAAAGACGATTGACAATGACCTTTGGGGAACCGATATGACCTTTGGGTTCCAGAGTGCCGTCAACATTGCAACTGAATGTATCGATTGTATTCATACCACAGCCGCTTCCCATGGACGTGTATTTATTGTGGAGGTGATGGGACACAAGGTTGGATGGCTGACATTGAATGCCGGTATGGCAGGCGGAGCAGACATCATTCTGATCCCGGAGATTCCTTACGATATTGACAAGGTAGTTGCAGCCATCAATGACCGTCATAAAAAGGGCAGCAAATTTACCATTCTTGCCGTAGCCGAGGGTGCTATTTCAAAGGAAGATGCAAAGCTCAGCAAGAAAGAATACAAAGAGAAAATGAAGAACTACAAGTTCCCGTCAGTTTCCTATGAACTGGCAGCACAGATTCAGGAAAGAACCGGACAGGAAGTACGTGTGACTGTTCCGGGACATACCCAGAGAGGTGGAAGTCCCTGCCCGTATGACCGTGTCTTTGCAAGCCGCTTGGGTGCTGAGGCAGGGGAACTCATCTTAAAGGGTGAGTATGGATTTATGGTTGGCTACAAGAACCGTGAGGTTGTCAAGGTTCCACTTGAGGATGTAGCCGGTAAGCTGAAGATGGTATCTCCGGATGCTTCGATTATCCGTGAAGCAAAGCATCTTGGCATCAGCTTTGGCGATTAAGCAGGTTAAGGAAGGAAAGACAGACCGATGTCTTATACAGCGTTATATCGAAAGTTTCGTCCGACGGTATTTGAGGATGTGAAGGGACAGGAACATATTGTCACAACATTAAAGAACCAGATCAGAAGCGGGCGGACTTCTCATGCCTATCTGTTCTGCGGAACCCGTGGAACCGGTAAGACCACAATTGCCAAGATCTTTGCGAAAGCGGTCAATTGTGAGCATCCGGTGGATGGCAGTCCGTGTGGGGAATGTGCGATCTGCAGATCCATTGCAGCAGGAACCAGCATGAATGTAATCGAGATTGATGCGGCATCCAACAATGGCGTGGACAGTATCCGGCAGATTGTCGAAGAGGTGAATTATTCTCCGGCAGAAGGGAAATACAAGGTTTATATTATTGACGAGGTTCATATGCTTTCCATCGGAGCGTTCAATGCGCTTCTGAAAACATTGGAGGAACCTCCGGCCTATGTCATCTTTATTCTGGCAACCACAGAAGTGCATAAGATTCCGATTACGATTCTGTCACGCTGTCAGCGTTACGATTTCCGACGGATTTCCATTGATACGATTGCAGACCGTCTGAAAGAACTGACACAGAAGGAGCAGGTGCAGATCGAGGAAAAGGCAGTCCGTTATATTGCCAAGGTGGCAGACGGCTCCATGCGTGATGCCTTGAGTCTGCTCGATCAGTGTATAGCTTTTTATTTTGAACAGGAATTAACTTATGATAAAGTACTGGATGTTCTGGGTGCGGTAGATACCGGGGTGTTCAGCCGTATGCTGCGTGAGATCCTGAAAGGTGATGCGGCAGCAGCCTTGGGCGTCTTACAGGACATCGTTCTGCAGGGAAGGGAGCTTTCCCAGTTTGTTACGGATTTTGCATGGTATCTGCGTAACCTTCTGCTGATTAAATCTGCGGACGGCGTAGAGGATATCATTGATGTGTCGTCAGATAATCTGGTGCGGCTTAAGGAAGAAGCAGAGCTTGCGGAGAATGATACGATTATGAGGTACATCCGCATCCTGTCCGAGCTTTCCGGACAGATCCGTTATGCAGCCCAGAAACGGATCCTCATTGAAATGGCGATTATTAAATTGTGCCGTCCTGCCATGGAAACGGACACTGCCTCCTTGGTCGACCGCATTCGACAGGTAGAAGAAAAGCTGGAAAAGGGCATCCCGATAATGGCAGTAAATCCGGGGGCGGGCAGCAGCTCCGTTCCGGGGAATGGAACAGCTCCTTTGCAGGGGGGAGAGAAACCGGTGGGAAAAGCCGAGCTTCCCAAAGCAATTCCGGAGGACATTCAGAATGTGGTAAGCCGTTGGTCCAGGATTGTGGATGAAACCGCAAATCCGATGAAATCTTATTTAAAAAATGCCTATCCGAGTCTTTCAGGTGACGGAAAGCTGCTGGTTGTGGTACAGGATGGTTTGCCATCCGACTACTTCAAACGGCAGGAAAACCGGGATCAGCTTAAGGCAGTCATCGGCAGTGTGACCGGTAAGGATATGGAGATCATCATACAGAGTGCCGAGAATGGCAGAAATCCGGAAGATCTTTATCCGGATCTGACGCGGCTTGTGGATCAGACAATCGATATGGAAATTGAAGAACTGGATGAAATTCCCGGAAATTTTGAATAGATGTTACCGGAATGGGGTACGAGTGAACAGTAACAACAGAGGATGACCTGTCGGTGCAGCACAGAAGTTATGGTTGAAATTTGTGTACAGATAATAGTACAATGTAACAGTATGTTATAGCAGTATATTTTAAGAAAGGTTTGGTACATTAAATGGCAAAACGTGGAGGATTTCCGGGCGGCATGGGTATGCCCGGTAATATGAATAATCTGATGAAGCAGGCACAGAGAATGCAGCGTCAGATGGAAGAAAGTCAGAAAGAATTAGAAACAAAGGAATTTACAGCGAAAGCAGGCGGCGGAGCTGTGGAGGTTACCGTAACCGGCAAGAAGGAAGTTACGAAGGTGAAGCTTTCCCAGGAAGTTGTAGATCCGGATGATGTGGAAATGTTAGAGGATCTTGTAATGGCAGCAACGAATGAAGCACTTCGTATGGCAGAGGATGCCAATGCAGAGGTGATGAACAAAATGACCGGTGGTTTGGGAGGAGGACTTCCCTTCTAATGGACTTGTATAGCGGGCATATGAACAAGTTAATAGAGGAGCTTGCAGGGCTCCCGGGAATTGGAAGCAAGTCTGCCCAGCGACTTGCTTTTCATTTGATGAACATGCCGGCAGATAAGGTCAGACACCTGACGGACACGGTGTGGGAAGCAAGGCAGAATGTATGCTATTGTAAGGAATGCTTTACCATGACCGATCGGGAAATCTGCCCGGTCTGTGCCAATCCCAACCGGGATCACGGAACCATCATGGTTGTGGAGACAACCCGTGATCTGGCAGCCTATGAGAAGACCGGAAAATACGAAGGGGTTTATCATGTATTGCATGGTGCCATCTCGCCCATGCTTGGAATCGGACCGAATGAGATTAAGCTGAAGGAACTGATTGCCCGTCTGGAAGGTCCGGTTAAGGAGGTTATTATTGCAACCAATTCCAGCCTGGAAGGGGAAACAACCGCAATGTACATCAGCAAGCTGGTGAAGCCTACCGGAATTAAAGTAACCAGAATTGCAAGTGGAGTTCCTGTAGGTGGAGATCTTGAATACATTGATGAGATCACTTTGCTGCGTGCATTGGATGGACGTGTTGAATTGTAGCTGTAAACAGTGGTTTTTCAGCGGGTCTGGAAATGTGACAGCAATTATGATAAAAGAGTAACTGTGAAAACAGGAATCAGTTAAAACAAACAGGGAGGTAGTAGTATTATGGGAGTATCCAAAGAATTATTTGGAAAAACAAAGGAAGGACAGGAAATTTACAAGTACTGGCTGTCGAACAGTAAGGGCATGAAAGCGGGCATTATTAATTATGGTGCAATTCTTGTGAATTTATTTGTTCCGGACAAAGAAGGAAATACAGAAGATATTGTATTGGGATATGATCATCTTGAGGATTATTTTACGAACGGCAGCTTTTTTGGAGCAACCATAGGACCGAATGCAAACCGTATCGGGAATGCATCCTTTACCTTAAACGGTGTGAAATATCAGCTGGCTGTGAATGATGGAGCGAATAATTTACATAGTGATTACGAAAAAGGATATCACAAGAGAGTATATGATGTGACCGAAGGAACAGACTGCGTAACCTTTGCAATAACTGATGCAGACGGCTCCATGGGCTTCCCCGGAAACAAAACCGTTCAGGTGACTTATACCCTGACCGAAGAGAATGAACTTAAGCTGCATTATGAAGCGGAAAGTGATAAGGATACCATTATCAACATGACCAATCACAGCTACTTTAATCTGGCAGGCCATAAGGCAGGCAATATGGAAGACACGCTTCTGGAGATCAGGGCATCCCGTTATACGCCGATCGTAGCAGGAGCGATTCCGACAGGAGAGCTTGCACCGGTAGCAGGAACCGTATTTGACTTTACAACAGCCAGGAAGATCGGACAGGATATTGCAAAAGACGAAGAGCAGCTTACCATGGTTCACGGGTATGACCATAACTGGGTACTGGATCATTATGATGGAAAAATACGTGAAATTGCTACAGCGGTGGAAAGCACCGGTAAGCGTACGATGAAGGTATACACTGATCTTCCGGGAGTACAGTTCTATGCAGGAAACTGTATCAGCCCGTGCACGGGTAAGGACGGGGCAGAATATGGACCGAGATGCGGCTTCTGTCTGGAAACACAGTATTATCCGGATACAGCCAACAAGCCGGAATTCCCGCAGGCTGTATTTGGACCTTCCAGAAAATATGAAACAACAACCATTTATCAGTTTTGTTAGGTGACAGGTTCGATGGCAAACATCCGTGACTATTTAAAAGAAAGAGAAAAAAGACAGGGAAATCCCCAGCTAATCAACTACAAGGAAAAAATCCGTGGGCATAAGCTTACGGTTTTTTACCGTGTGGTACTGGCTGTTGTTGTAGTGGCAGCGGTTATTGCATTTCTGGTTATAGCCTGGAGAGACAAGGTATTTACCTCCTGCGATACCATTGCTACCGTTCCTGTTACAATTGTACAGGGAACAAAAACAGAAGATCTTGATGGCAATATTCTTTTTTATAGTAAGGATGGTGCCAGCTGTATGGATAATAAAGGCAAGGCAATCTGGAACCAGTCTTATGAAATGCAGTCTCCTATTTTATCCATCTCAGGTGCAGTCTGTGCACTGGGAGATTATAATGGAAGAGAAATATATGTCTGCGATAAGAACGGGATCCGTGGAACCGTCAATACGAACCTTCCGATCCGGAGCTTAAGTGTTGCGGAAAACGGAGTTGTGGCAGCTGTCCTTGATGATTCCAGTGCCACACGTATTAATGTATATAATGGAAACTCCAATACAGACGAAGCAATTGTACATGCCAAGGTTTCCATGGATAAAAGTGGATATCCGATTTCAGTATGTATGAGTCCGAATGGCAGAATTATGATGGTTTCCTATTTCTTTATGGATAGCGGAAGCATGAAATCCTCCATTGCATTCTATAATTTCGGTGAGGTGGGTGAAAACCAGACCGATAATTACGTCAGTGGTTATGATTATCTGAATACGGTTGTGCCCTATGTGCAGTTTATGAACAACAGTGCAGCCTTTGCCGTTTCTGATGACCGGATTATTTTCTTTTCCGGATCGGAAAAACCGACCGTTGTAGCAACGAGTCTTTTTGATGATGAGGTTATCGGGGTCTATCATAACAGTGATTATGCAGGCGTTGTCTTCCGTGATGCAACAGGAGAAGCCTCTTACCGGCTCGATGTATACAGTGCATCCGGAAATAAGATTCATACACAGCTTCTGGATATGGAATATTCGGATATTATATTTCATAAAGAACAGGTCATTATCTATAACAGTGAATCCTGTCAGATTACCAATATCCGTGGTGCGGATAAATTCGTAGGAAGCTTTGAAAAACCGGTTTCGCTGCTTCTGCCAACAGCCTCTGCCTACCGTTATGGATTAGTGACCGGCGATTCCATTGACGTGATGGAGTTAAATTAATATGGATATTTATTTTTATCTTGCGGTTGCAGGAATTATAATCATAATTTCATGGCGTATGGTCTCGGGCTTCCGGAAAGGAATGGTACAGGAAATTCTTTCCCTTATTGCCATGGTCGTTGCCGGATTCTGTGCCTATCTGCTTCTCGGAGCGGTTGGCAGTTACTTAAACAGGGAGATCGGACGGCTGATTCAGATTATCATATTACTTCTCATTGTATGTATAGTCTATAAGCTGGCGAATCTGATCTTTACATCCATCAGTCTGGTATCGAGGCTTCCGCTAATCCGGAGCGCAGATAAACTGTTCGGGGCAGTATTTGGAATTCTGGAAGGAATCATTATTACTGGTTATATCCTATATTGGTTGAAAAACTGGGGGTTATCCGTTTTGGGATAGCCCTTTCACTTTGTAAAAAGCAGGTAAAGAATTTTTTATTTTTGTTATTGACAGACTACTAAGACTAA
>FR902928.1 GCA_000438155.1 Firmicutes bacterium CAG:95 | reverse complement strand
CATGGCAGAAACCTCCGGAAGCATCTTCTTTTGGAACGGTGAATGCTTCTCTACTTCGTTTACAAAAGCACAAAGGCGTGCAATCGGTGTTCCCTTAGATGGCGCACTGGCGTGTCCTCCATTACTTTTTGCAGTAAACTTCACGTCGGCCTTGCCCTTCTCAAAGACACCCACCATTGCAAAGTTTCCATGAATTCCTCCAACGGGTTCCGTAATGATGGCTCCACCCTCGTCACACAGAAGGAACAGCCGGATTCCTCTTTTCTGCAGTTCCTTTACAAGCTTCGGCGCTCCGTCTCCTGCCCATTCTTCAGTACAGGAGGATGCCAGATACACGTCCGTCGGCGGCACAAAGCCTTCCGCAAGCAGTTCTTCCACGGCCTCCAGAAAAGCCATTACCGTGCACTTCGTATCCGCCGTGCCCCGTCCCCATACCTTACCATCTGCAATATCTCCGGAAAAAGGAGCGTGAATCCACTCTCCCTCTGCCGGAACGACATCCTGATGACTCATCAGAAGGATCGGCTTTTCGGACGATTTTCCCTTCCAGTAATATAACAGGTTTCCATCTATTTCGGTTTTCTGAAGCTCTTTATGTACCAACGGGAAAAGCTCCTCTAAAACCTTATGAAATCCGAGATATTTCTCTATTTCCGTCTCTCCGGCATGTGAGGTCGTGTC
>FR902927.1:20928-27410 GCA_000438155.1 Firmicutes bacterium CAG:95 | reverse complement strand
AGCGGGGCAGCCAGAGAACGCAGGATGCAGCCCGCAGAAATGAGAATGGAAGAAGAAAGAAACCGGAGGAGCGCAGGGAGAGAATCGCAGTGAGAAATGAACAGGGAAATGCGAGAACTGGACAGATGGCGGTTCTTTCAAAGAAAAGAAAGCGTGGAGTGTTTTAAATGAGTAAGTCCCATTCATCAGGAAAGAAGAAAACATCAAGAGAAATGAGGAGACGCCGCCGGGCATGTATGGTCTGGCTGGAACGTGGAATGATTGCGTTCTGGATAATTGCATTGGCAGGTGGTATTGGAACGGCTGTTTATCTGAATGTGCCGGGATTAAAATTAAACCGTCAGCTTCACAAGGCGGAAAGCCTTATGGAGATCTCGGATTATGATGGTGCGATAGCACATTATCAGGAAGCGTTGAATATTGATTCTACATCCGTAAAAGCATATCAGGCTATGGCAGGTGCTTATTGGAATAAGGAAGACAAGAACTCCGCAGAACTGACTTTGCAGCAGGGCTTTGATGCAACGCAGGATGATGAATTATTGCAGGAATACTGTATTTATATGTTGAATGATGCAGTTGCGGATATCAATGCGCAGAGCTGTAACTTTGAGACACTGGAGAAGTGCCTTACAGTTTTGGAAACAAGTGCGGATAACACAGAAGTTTATTCTCCATTGGATGCCTGCTACGAATGGCTGATTCATACAGAGGATGAGAACCTTTTTACCTCACTGTCTGAAGGAGAGACTTATTTTGAGCAATATGTGAAGGCTTTACAGCGGATGATCCGTGTTTATCAGCAGTCTCCTTCGGACAGCTTAAAGAATGAGATTATGAAGTATGCGACGATCGACCGTGATCTGCTGTGGCTGGATGTGCCGAAGCTTACAGAATATCAGGAATTGCTTGCTTCGGTTCAGACAATCGGAACGAATGACTCCATTAACTCCCTAAGTGCCTGTCTGGAAAAGGCAGCATGGGCACAGGAGTATTTTGCAACGGCATTTACGATTTTTGAATCCGGAGAATATGCGCCGATCCGCGATTTTATTCAGGAGGATGCTTACATTTCCCTGCGGGATCAGTTCATGGCAGGAGCGACGGAGTACTGGAGCGGACAGACCTATATTCCGGTCAGCCGTGAAAAGATGAAGCTGATGAATGCAGATGGCGCATGGACCTTTGCCTTTGCAGACTTTGAGGAATATCCGCAGACTAAGGGAGTGGTAAATCTGTGGGCAGCGATCCAGCAGGATGATGGGGTACAGAGAATTTGTATTTCCTATGAACCTGAGGCTGTGCAGGAGGACTACTATCCGCATACAACATTTGAATTTATCTATCTTTACAGTAATGTCAAGATTAACGGAGAGCTCGTACCCAAGATGAATTATCGTTTTGAGACGCGTGTGGCGACAAAAGAAGGCACCACCACGCAGCTCATCGGAGACTGGGGCGGTGCCAATGAATGGACAACCACATTCTGATTTTATATAAATTAACTGAATTTCAGCTGTGCGTTATGGAGCCTGTAATAGGCTCCTTTTTTTGCCAGCAATTCATCGGCAGAGCCTTCCTCAACAATGCCGCCGTGATCGATTACAAAGATGCGGTCCGCCTTCTGGATCGTAGATAGCCTATGTGCAATGACAAAGGAGGTACGTCCTTTTAACAGGGCATCAATACCTTCCTGGACAAGGAGCTCGGTCTGGGTGTCGATGCTCGAGGTTGCTTCGTCCAGAATGAGGATGTTTGGATTGGAAACCATGGTTCTTGCAAAGGCAAGCAGCTGCTTCTGACCGACGGATAGTCCACCACCACGCTCGGTGAGCATCGTATCATAACCATCCTTCAAATCCATAATGAAATCATGTGCGTGAACAGCTTTGGCCGCAGCAATAATTTCTTCTCCGGTGGCATCGAGCTTTCCGTAGCGGATATTGTCGCGGATCGTTCCGGTGAACAGGAAATTGTCCTGCGTCATAATCCCCATCTGCTGACGGAGGCTTTCGATCGTTACCTGCCGGATATCGTGTCCATCAATCCGTATATGGCCGTTCTGAATATCATAGAAGCGGCTGATCAGATTGACAATCGTTGTTTTACCGGCACCGGTAGGTCCGACCAGCGCAATTGTTTCGCCCGGTTTGATATCGAAACTCACATCATCCAGAATCTTTACATCATCCTCATAGGAGAAGTCCACATGGGAAAAGGTTACCCGGCCTTCAATCGGAGGAAGCGGAAGGGCTTCCGGTGCATCACTGATTGAGCTTTCCGTATCCATAATTTCAAAGACACGTTCAGCAGCAGCCAGATTGGTAATGATCTGGGTGTAAAAGTTACTCAGGTTCATAATCGGATTCCAGAACATGCCGATATAAGTGCCGAAAGCAACCAGTGTACCGACGGATACCGATTCGATTCCAAGAATTTTAATTCCGACATAGTACATGGCAGCAAAACCAAGTCCCCAGCTTAAGTCAATAATGGAACCCATACCGTCATTTAAACGGACGGCCTTTTTAAAGGAATCCCGATGGGCATTCAGTAGTTCATCAAAGGTATTTAAGGTTTCTTCCTCGGCAGTAAAGCTGTGGATGATCCGCATGCCGGACATATCCTCATGGATAAAGGCATTCAGGTTACTGGATTTTTTGCGGAAATCCTGCCATTTCTTATGGGAGTAGACCTGGATGAGCCAGATACAGACAGCCATAAACGGGAGTGTAATAAGCGCTGCTGCTGCAAGAACCGGATTCCGCATGAACATAATGACAGCAACTGCAACCACGGTTATAAACTCCGGTAAGAGAGTGGTAACGAAGTTATTCAGTACATCTTTCAGGGAATTGATATCTCCCATGATTCTGGCCAGAATCTTACCGGTTGGTCTTCCGTCGAAGAAGGTCAGATCCAGTGTCTGAATATGAGTATAGAGCTGCTGACGTATGGTGAGCAGCGTTTCGTTACAGATCTTTGCCATAATGTACATCCGCAGCCTGCCACCCAGGATGACGGTAATACTCATAATCAGAGTCAGGATCATCACACGGTAAAGCTTTGGAAGATCGCCGGTTCCGATACAGTCATCAATTGCGTATTCATAAAAGAGCGGTGTGATCAGCGTAAGGACGGTACTTACAAGCATAATCAGCAGTACCGCAATAATCTGTTTTTTATAGGTAAGCAGATAGGACAAAAGCCGCAGGAGTGTTTTTAATTTTCCATTTTCCTTAAGCTGTTCGTCCTCTTTATAGGAATTGAAACTCATGCAATCACCTCGCTTTCCGGAACTCCGTATTGAGCAACAAAGGTCTGGTAATAATGTCCTTTCTTTGCAAGGAGTTCATCATGGGTTCCCCGCTCCACAATCTGTCCATTCTCCAGAATCAGGATTTCATCAGCGTGACAGACTGCGCTGATGCGGTGTCCGATGATAATTTTTGTTGTGTCCTTTAATTCCCGAAGAGTGTCGTGAATACACTGTTCGGTTTCCATATCAAGCGCTGAAGTAGAGTCATCAAGGACGAGAACCGGTGCTTTCCGTGCCAAAGCCCGGGCAATCGTAATCCGTTGCTTCTGACCGCCGGATAAGCCGATGCCTCGTTCACCGATGACCGTATCATACTGGCTTTCCATCTTTTCAATAAAGCTGCTGGCCTGTGCACGACGTGAGGCTTCTTTAATGGAAGACAGTGTCAGGGTATCCTTTTTGCCGAGCTTTACGTTCTCCAAAATAGTATCGGAAAACAGGAATACATCCTGCATGACAAAGGACATAGCGCCCCGGAGCTGATGTAAGGAAAGGTCTTTGATGTTGACACCATCTAAGTAAATCGCACCGTCTGTTACATCATAAAGCCGCTGCAGAAGATAGATGAGTGAGCTCTTACCGGCACCGGTAGTTCCCATAATTCCGACCGTCTTTCCGGGCTTGACCGTAAAGGAGATATCATGGAGAATCTCATGCTGATCCGCCTTGTGGAACGATACATGTTCGAAGGTAATCTGACCTTTTACAGAAGACAGAACCACAGGAGTTTCTGGATCCTTCACAGCGGGCTTTTCCCCATAAAGCTTCTGGATACGGCGGTTGGATGCAACGGCATAGGAGAGCGAGTTCGTAAGCCAGCCGAGCATTTCCATGGGCCAAACAATATTATTGGAATATGCAAAGAATGCACTTAATTCCCCCAGGGTAAATTCCCCCTGCATTACCTGTACACCGCCGAATAATAAGACGGAAATCGGCAGGATCTTGGAGATCAGGGAAATATAAGGATGATATTTTACAAAGATGTTCGACTGCTCCATGTTTAATTCATAGTAACGCTGGTTATGGGACAGAAACTTTCCAATTTCATATTTTTCACGGGCGAAAGCCTTTACGGTGCGGACACCGGCAAGATTTTCTTCAGCAACGGTATTTAATGTGGCATTTTCTTCACTGATGGATTCGTAAACAGAATCCAGACGGTGTTCCATATAAATGGCAATCGCAGCAGAGGCTGCCATACCGATCGTGGGAAGGATCGCCAGCTTCCAGTTGAGGCTGTACATACAGAACAGCACAATGGAGGTATGGATGATTACTTCAATCATGAGCATACCGACATAGGTTAAGCCGTCCCAGATGTGATCCACATCATCCTTGATTCTGCTCATCAGCTCTCCGGTTCCGGTACGGTCAAAAAATTCCGTGCTTAGTGACTGCACATGGCAGAACACGGCTCTGCGGATCTGGGCTGCAATTTTCGATCCTGTCAGGTCAAAGGTATATTCCTTTACATACTGAAAAATAAATCGTCCGACTCCGACGCCGGCATAGGCGAGCAGAAGCGGAGTGAGCAGATCCATGTGACCGCCGAGTAATACGTTGTCAATCATGGACTGCGTAAGTTTGGGTGAGAGCATATCCAGGCTGATGCTGATGATCATGGCAAGGATGGCAAGGCCGAAGGCAAGCTTGTGCTCCCAAAGATAGGTTCTTATTTTTTTCATGTCTTCCCCCTCGTTAATGATTGTATTTGCTAGTGCAGCTATTCATTCCCTATTCGTAAAATCGCTGCTATGCAGCTTCCTTTTTGCTCCTGTGGTTATTTCGCCATATAAATCCTGTCAAACATGACTTGGAATGCTTGCATTCCATTCATATTTTGCCAGGCTATGCATGGCTCTGAACAGTTACAAAAAAAGAGCAGTTATGATATTCCATAACTGCCCGTGTGTAGTCAGATTACCAAAGTAGGACGAAAGTATGATTTTAAGTGTCCTGCTTCAGCTATGAGTACAAAAGTCAGAAGGTAATATCCGGTTAGTTCTGGTTTTCACTGTTAAAATTGTCAATGCTGTGCGGTTATGTAATATAATAGATTTAAACATAGATGTTACCTCCTTCCTTGTGATTTCGTATGTTGCAACATGCTGTGTTTTCACAATACAGCCGTTATAAAAATTTGTCAACAAGATTTTTAAAGTCTGTGGTGCATGTTTGTTTAGTAGAAGATGTGAGCCGGTATATAGTTAGAAAAAACATATAAAAGTTAGTGGTTTCCAACATGGAATTACGTCTTTTCAGATTGAAAAAATAAGTGTATACTCCGTATTACAGAGCTTTACAACCAGACTGGACAAGGGAAGAAGACAGGAGCAGGTATGATTTCATTATTAGCAAAAATATGGATTAAAAACAATCAGGATGTTAAGGATCCCGGGGTGCGTCAGGCCTATGGAGTGCTGTGTGGCGGTGTGGGGGTCTTTTTAAACATTTGTCTTTTTATCGGTAAGTTTCTGGCAGGCTTTTTTAGCGGTTCCATTGCCGTTACAGCAGATGCATTTAATAACCTTTCAGATGCCGGATCTTCCATTATTACCCTTGTGGGTTTTAAGATGGCGGGACAGAAGCCGGATTCGGATCATCCCTTCGGACATGGGCGGATTGAATATCTTTCCGGGTTCTTAGTAGCCGTAATCATTCTGATTATGGCCTTTGAATTACTGAAATCTTCTGTGGATAAAATTATCCATCCGGAGCCCATTGATACCGGAATTCTGGTGATTGTGGTACTGGCTGTGTCGATTCTTGTGAAGATTTATATGTTCTGTTACAACAAATCCGTTGCAAAAAAGATTGACAGTGCTGCCATGGATGCCACAGCAATGGACAGCTTAAGTGACAGTGTTGCAACAACAGTTGTTCTGATTGCAACATTGGTTTCCTTTTTCTCCGGTATTCAGATTGACGGTTATTGTGGTGTGATTGTAGCCCTGTTTGTGGGAATGACCGGTTTCCAGGCAGCTAAAGAGACGATCGACCCTCTGCTTGGACAGCCACCGGAGCCTGCTTTTGTGAAGCAGGTAAGAGAGATTGTGATGTCCTATCAGAAGCAGGGCGTGCTTGGAATCCATGATCTTGTGGTACATAATTATGGACCGGGAAGAGTGATGCTGTCGGTACATGTAGAGGTTCCTGCTGA
>FR902927.1:14766-20911 GCA_000438155.1 Firmicutes bacterium CAG:95 | reverse complement strand
TTCCTGCTGAAGGGGATATTCTGCATATGCATGATATGATTGATAACATTGAACACCGGCTGCACCGGGAACTGAACTGCAGTGCGGTGATCCATATGGATCCGGTCAGTGTAGGAGATGAACGGACGAATGAATTAAAAGAGAAGGTGCGTGAAATCATAAATGGTATGCAGGAGAACATCCATTTCCATGATTTCCGGATTGTGGATGGTCCGACACATACCAATGTGATTTTTGATGTGGAGGTTCCTTACAGTGTGAAAACGGAGGATAAGGAAATCGTTTCTTATCTTCAGAAGAAAATACGGGAGCTTGGCAGTGATGGGCAGGAGTATTACGCAGTCATCGATGTGGACCGGGATCTGTGTGAAAACGGGAACAGATCAATGAGATGATAACAAGAAGATGTTTGTTGCCACGAACGGAAAAAGAGTGTATAATCAGTGTGATAAAAACAGGGAGGATGTAACGATGAAAAAACCTACAGTACTAATGATTTTAGATGGATATGGATTAAATGAAAGAAAAGATCATAACGCCGTGGCAGAAGCCAAAACCCCCGTTATGGATAAACTTATGGCAGAATGTCCTTTTGTCAAAGGAAATGCAAGTGGTATGGCCGTGGGACTTCCGGAAGGACAGATGGGTAACTCCGAGGTTGGTCATATGAATATGGGGGCAGGACGTATTGTATATCAGGAACTCACCAGAATTACCAAGGAAATTCAGGATGGTACATTCTTTGAGAATCCTGCTTTATTAGAAGCAGTAAACAACTGCAAAAAGAATGACAGCGCACTTCATATGTTCGGTCTTCTTTCCGATGGTGGTGTACACAGTCACATTACTCATCTTTTCGGATTGCTTGAGCTTGCAAAGAGAAATGGCTTAAGCAGGGTTTATGTACACGGCTTCCTGGATGGACGTGATACCCCTCCGGCAAGTGGTAAGGGATATGCAGAAGAACTTGAAGCAGAGATGAAGAAGCTTGGCGTAGGTGAAATCGCATCTGTTATGGGACGTTACTATGCCATGGATCGTGATAATAACTATGATCGTGTTAAGCTTGCTTTTGATGCATTAACCAGGGGCGAAGGTCTTACTGCGGCAAGTGCCACAGAAGGTATCCAGGCTTCCTATGACCGTGAAGAGACCGATGAATTTGTAAAGCCTACCGTTGTAGTAAAGGATGGAAAGCCGGTTGCAACCATCAAGGACAAGGATTCCGTAATCTTCTTTAACTTCCGTCCTGACCGTGCAAGAGAAATTACCAGAGCATTTTGTGATGATGACTTCAAGGGATTTGACAGACCGAAGAGACTTGATCTTACTTATGTATGCTTCTCTGACTATGATCCGACGATTCCGAATAAGCTGGTTGCTTTCCATAAGATTTCTGTTACCAATACCTTTGGAGAATGGCTGGCAGCGAATAACATGAAGCAGGCCAGAATCGCAGAGACTGAGAAGTATGCACATGTTACCTTCTTCTTTAATGGTGGTGTGGAAAAGCCGAACGAAGGCGAGGATAGAATTCTTGTTAATTCGCCCAAGGATGTTGCCACATACGATCTGAAGCCTCAGATGAGCGCCTACGAAGTATGTGACAGACTGGTAGAAGCCATTCATTCCAGGAAATATGATGTTATCGTCATTAACTTTGCAAACCCGGATATGGTTGGACATACCGGCGTGGAAAGTGCTGCAATCAAGGCGGTAGAAGTTGTTGATGAATGCGTTGGCAAGGCAGTGGAAGCGTTAAAGGAAGAAGACGGACAGATGTTCATCTGCGCAGATCATGGTAATGCAGAACAGCTCGTGGATTATGAAACCGGCGAACCTTATACTGCACATACCACGAATCCGGTTCCGTTTATTCTGGTAAATGCAGATCCTTCTTACAAGCTTCGAGAGGGTGGATGCCTTGCGGATATCGTTCCGACCTTAATCGAAATGATGGGAATGGAACAGCCGAAGGAAATGACCGGCAAGTCCCTGATCATAAAATAAGATCAGGTGTCCGGAAACAGAGCGAAAGAATTCACAAGAATTCATATAAGAAATCACAGGCAGTGCATATCAGGGATATGACTGCCTTTTTTCTTGAAAATAAGGTTCTGATTTTATATAATGGAACTAACGCAAAAGAAAACAGACGGCTGTGAAGCGGCCGGCAATACATAGTATGGTCATCATGGAGGATGAAGCATGAAAGTAATTGCAGAAGAACGAAGAATTGTAATCCGGAACGGAGCATCCCGGGTTCTTATTGAACCGTGGGGAGAGAACTCCGTGCGTGTACGAATGACTGCCGAGGCACAGATGGATGATCATGACTGGGCCTTATGTGAGAAGGTGAAGGAAATCACACCGGTGATCACACAGACGACAGTGGATATGACAGATCCGTGGTATCGTGGAGAGGAATGGAAGAAGTACCACTATACCGGAACCGAATATACCATGGTGATTGGCAAGCTTACCGTAAAGGTCAATGCCGAAGGCTGGATCAGCTTTTATAATCAGAAAGGGGATCTGCTGACACAGGAATACTGGAGAAACCGTGACCGTATCTGTCGTTATGCCGTGCCGATCCGCATCCCTGCAAGAGAATTAAAGCCGATCACCGGAACCAGTGACTATGAACTGACTGCACGCTTTGAGGCCTTTGATGATGAAAAGATCTTTGGTATGGGCCAGTATCAGGAAAAGCATATGGATAAAAAAGGCGCGGTATTAGAGCTGGCACACCGTAACAGTCAGGCAAGTGTTCCATTCTATGTATCGAGCAGAGGCTATGGATTTTTCTGGAACAATCCGGCAATTGGAACTGCAGCCTTTGGTATGAATAAGACTGAATGGTATGCAAAGTCCACGAAGAAAATGGACTATTTCCTGACCGCAGGAGACACACCGGCAGAAATCCTTATGCAGTATACTGCAGCAACGGGAAGAAGCCCGATGATGCCGGAGTTTGGTTTAGGTTACTGGCAGTGTAAGCTTCGTTACCGTAACCAGCAGGAGATCTTAGAGGTTGCAAGAGAGCATAAGCGCCGGGGACTTCCGATGGATGCCATTGTGGTAGATTTCTTCCACTGGACGATGCAGGGAGAGTTTAAGTTCGAACCCCGTGACTGGCCGGATCCGGATGCTATGGTGAAGGAATTAAAGGAGCTGGGAATTGAGACAGTTGTTTCCGTGTGGCCGACGATTGACGAACGCTCTGAAAATTATGGTGAAATGGCAGAGAACGGTTATCTGGTACAGACAGACCGTGGCAATCACAATCATATGACCTGGATGGGCAACATCGTGTTTTATGATCCGACCAATCCGGGTGCGAGAGAATTTGTCTGGAAAAAATGTAAAGAGAATTATTATAAGAAGGGTATTCGTATTTTCTGGCTGGATGAGGCAGAGCCGGAATATGGCCCTTATGATTTTGATAATTACCGCTATTATGCAGGGCCGGCTTTACAGTGTACCAATATTTATCCGCTCATGTATGCCAAGGGCTTTTATGATGGCTTAAAGGCAGAAGGTGAGAAGGACATTTTAAGCCTTGTGCGTTGCGCATGGGCAGGAAGCCAGAAGTACGGTGTGCTGACCTGGTCCGGAGACATCCATTCTTCCTTCCGGGCCATGAAGGAGCAGTTACAGGCCGGATTAAATATGGGTATGGCGGGAATCCCATGGTGGACTTCAGATATTGGAGGATTTATCGGCGGAGATATTACAGATCCTGCATTTAAGGAGCTGCTGATGCGATGGTTTGCCTGGGGGGCGTTCTGCCCGGTATTCCGTATGCATGGAGAACGCTCACCGTGGTATGAGAGAGAACAGGAATTCATTAACGGAGTCCGTCAGTTGACCTCCGGACAGGATAATGAGGTATGGAGCTTTGGCGAAGACAATTATGAGATTATGAAGAAGTATCTCTTTATCCGTGAAAACTTAAGAGATTATGTAAGGCAGAGCATGGAAAATACCAGTAAGACCGGAGAGCCGGTAATGCGTCCTCTGTTCTTTGATTTCCCGGAGGATCCGGAAAGCTGGAAGGTGGAAACGGCTTATATGTTTGGACGGGATCTTCTGGTATCACCGGTTACGGAGGCCGGGGTCAAGGTATGGAAGGTTTATCTTCCCAAGGGATCTAAATGGACAGAAGCAGCAACCGGAAAGGAATACGAAGGCGGCCGGTATGTAGAAGCTTATGCACCGATTGATATTATTCCGGTATTTGTGAAGGATGGGGCAGATCTTAACATTTATAAGGCATAGTGTGAAACGTTAAAGGGGAATGAAAATGAAAAGAAAAATCACAATGATGTTACTGTGCTGCGGTATGCTTCTGTTTGCAGGCTGTGGGAAGCAGAAGGCTGTGGAAGAACAGCCACAGACCGGACAGACACAGGATGTACCGCAGGCGATTCTTCCGGCACTGACGGAGGAAGAAACAGGGGACGTCGATGTGTATTTTGCACCGGCAGATTTAACCTGTGTATTACCAAAGGGCTTTCAGGACGATGGAGATAACGAGGGACTTTATGTACATAAGTCTTATCCTACGGATATTTCTACGATCAGTCATGTGATCAGCGAGGAGGGAGATGATATCTCCCAGTGGTCCGCAGATGACTTTAAAGCAGCATTGGAACAGGATTATTACGACACTTATGGAGATCATGTCAACATTGAGATTGTCCAAAGTGATAAGCTTACGGTAGACGGACGTCCAGGCTACCGCATCCTGATGGAGTTTACCTTTAAGGGAGTAGCTTATGAGCAGTTAATGTATGCCTTTTTTAATGGTGATGAGGTACATTACCTTTTCTATACTCAGGAAAAGGGAGGCAAGTGGATGGATGAATTTGTTAAGAGCGGTGAGACCATTCATTTTGTAGATATCACATAACGGAAAGATTTTTAGCTGCCATGCATATGAGAAAATGATCCAGTGGATTTTTTTTGAGTAAACTGCAGATTGTGATAGAGTCAAAAAATAAAAAGAAATCAGAAGTCAGGTATAAGGTAGGACACAGCATGGAAAAGGAACGGAAACTGGATCAGTTTTTACAATATACAGTAGAAATCGGAGAAATCAAATTTCAGATGGTAGATTTGTTGTTCATTCTTTGCCTGTCCGTAGTCGGACTGCTGATCCGGATTCCGTTGTATCCGATTACATCCGCAGACTATCTGGGATGTCTCCTGCCGTGGATGGAGGAGATCCGGCAGACAGGAGGGTTCTTTTCCTTAAATCATTCGATTTCGAATTACACATCGCCTTATATGTATCTGATGTGCCTTGTATCATATGTGACTAGAGACAATCTGTATGCACTCAAAACGGTATCGGTTATTTTTGATTATGTAGCGGCACTTGCCATGTTTCTTCTGGTTTATGAAATTACCTGTAATGTGCGGCGTTCCATTATCGGAATGGCACTGGTGCTTCTTTGTCCGACAGTGATCATAAACAGTGCTTACTGGTGTCAGTGTGATGTGATTTACACATCATTCCTGTTATTGTCCCTGTTATATTTTTACCGGGATAACAGCCGGAAGAGTCTTGTTTTTATGGGAATTGCGTTTTCTTTCAAATTACAGGCGCTGTTCTTTGTACCGTTCTTAATTTTGATGTGGTTGAAAGGCAGAACCATTAAATTCCGGCATTTTCTGTATATACCGGCGATGTATGTCCTGACTGCGGTTCCTGCCTGGCTGTTTGGCAGAAGCATGAAAGACCTGCTGTTGATTTATGTGCAGCAGTCAGAGACGTATCCGTGGGGAACGTTGGAATACCCGAATATTTATGCACTGCTTGGAGAAGTGATGCCGGACTATTACCATGCAAATGAGGTAAGCAGTGCCGGAACGTTTATGACGATCATTCTGCTGGGGTTGCTGGCGTATTACCTTTACGGGAAAAGGATTATCATTACGAATCAGATGGCAGCAACGATTGCACTGTTTTCGACAGCTCTTGTAGTTTATACCTTGCCGCATATGCACGACCGCTACGGATTCCCTGTGGATCTGCTGGCGATTTTGTATGGTGTTTTAAATCCAGGGAAACTAATGATGACCTGTGGTTTTTTACTGGTTTCCCTGTTGAGTTATATTCCGTATCTGCTCGGCATTC
>FR902927.1:0-14746 GCA_000438155.1 Firmicutes bacterium CAG:95 | reverse complement strand
CGGCATTCATATTGTGCCGATTGCTTATGTGGCACTGGGGCTGCTTGCGTTGCTTCTGCTGGTGGGCAAAGATCTGTATGGTCAGATTAAAGCACAAGAATCCAGTCTTTAAGCAGACGCAGGTGCATTCCGTATTCACGGGAAACCGGAAATCCGGATACTACCGGATAAAATACGAAAAAGCATGCAATGGCAATCACCAGATAGACGGTGATTGCTATTTTACTTTTCGGGAATCTTGTTAAAAGCAGGTGAATCACATATCCCATCATCAGGATCGTGAAGAGGATGGCGGGGAAGTAGTGATAAATAAAGGTGATTCGTCCACCGGAAAGTCCAAGGATCACCCAGGGAAGATACTGGGCAAGATAACCGATTGTTAAAAATCCGGCCTTGCCGTCGCGGCGTGCGATCCATTGAATAAAGGTGATGAGAACACAGGGAATTCCCACCCACCAGATTGCCGGATTTCCCATGCAGCTCACAGCACTTACCTTTGTGGCACTTACGGCATCGTTCGCATCCAGAAGCGGCATCCAGATTACGGGCCATTCATAGTAAGGAGAGCTGTAGTAATGCTCGGCCTTTAAGGTAGAGTGATACCAGAGCATATACTGGGTATTCTTGATGGTTTTATCAATCAGCCCGTTGTAGCCGTCTGCACCGACAACAGGAATATAAGCAAGTGTATACAGAACAAGTGGAAGTATCACGAAAAAGCCGATACAGAATAAAAACAGCCGGAGAGTCTGCTGCTTCGGAAAATGCAGGATTGTGTACCAGATAAAAAGGATGGCAAGTCCGGCAGCTGCATAGACACCGGTTAATTTCGTGGCAATGGCAAGGGACATACCGACACCGCACAGCGCCAGAAGGACGGCAACACGGAAGGGCGGGAACGGATCCGAAAGGCACTCTGAAGTCTGACGATATTTGTGATCTGCCAGAAAATAGCGGTACAGGTAGTAGTATGCCAGAATAATAAAGAAGGCTACGAAAATATCAATCGTGGCAATTCTTGATAACATGAAGTGCATACAGTCAAACACCAGAAGTATCGTAGTGGCTGTTGCAGCAAAGGTATTCTGAAAGAGCCGCTTTGCAAAGAGATAGAAAAGCGGAACCATAAAAATTCCAAAGAGAGCCGACATAAATCGCCAGCCAAACGGAGTCATCCCAAACATCCGTATGCCCAAAGAAATAAGAATTTTGCCAAGCTGCGGATGGGTGGTTTCGTAGGTCACCAGTCCATGAATGAATTCATAGGCGGTGCGTCCATGATAGACTTCGTCAAACATCGTGCCGGTCAGATAGGTTTTGACCGCAGGAAACAGATCCTGCTCATCAAACAAAGCGGAATATTTCGCATCATAAATCGGAGATAAGATCGTTCCATCCGGAGAAGTGAGAACCAGCTCATTGATGACACATTCCTCATCCAGGGCAACAATTCCCAGATAACGGAGGTTATAGTTAATCGCAATAGTATTCCAGGCAAAGACCGACTCTGCAGCTGTTTCTCCCTGAAGAACCTCCCAGGCCCCGGTTACTTCATTAAAGGCAGAGATTGAGAACTTACGCGTATTCAGATTGCCTAAGAACATGTGAATCGATCCGACGTCCACATAGTCTCCTAAATCAATGACAATATCCCGGTCTTCGGAGGTAGCTGTATAGGCGCTTTGCGGAGCAGAGGTATTCCCGATCCGATAAAAAACCAGAATGGTAAAAAACAAAGTAAGAACTCCCATGGCAAGGTAATCCCATTTCGTCATAAATGTACTTTCTATAAAATGTTTTCTGAAATATTTACTTAAAAAATTCCGGATCCGATTCATGATTGCGTGACCTTTCACAAGTTGATTTCCAGTTCAGTATAACAATTCTTTGGATTGGAAACAATGGTAAATAAAAAGGAAAGCGAGGTTTTGAAATGAATCGATATTTACAGATTACGAATATTCATGGAAGGGAAATTCTGGATTCCAGAGGAAATCCGACGGTGGAAGCAGAGGTGGTGCTTACCGATACGGAAACCGGGGAACGGTTCTGTGAACGTGCCGCAGTTCCTTCTGGGGCAAGTACCGGACAGTTTGAAGCAATCGAGTTAAGAGATGGTGAGCCAAGATACTGTGGACTTGGGGTGAGAAAAGCTATTGCAAACATCAATACCAGAATCAAGGAGGCACTGGCTGGAAAAAACGGGTTAAAGCAGCCGCTTATTGACCGGATTCTGATTGAAACGGATGGAACAGATAACAAAGGAAGTCTTGGAGCTAATGCCATGCTGGCAGTATCGCTTGCCAATGCGAAGGCAGCGGCTAAGGCAATGCGGCTGCCGTTATATCAGTATCTGGGAGGCGTAAATGCCAGGGTGCTTCCCATTCCCATGATGAACATCTTAAACGGAGGTGCACATGCGGCCAACAATCTGGATGTGCAGGAGTTTATGATTATGCCGGTCGGTGCACATTCCTTTCAGGAAGGTCTGCAGTGGTGTACGGAAGTCTTTCACTGCCTTGCCGATCTGTTAAGAAAGAAGGGACTTATTACCGCTGTGGGTGATGAGGGAGGATTTGCACCGGATCTTTCCGGAGAGGAAGAGGCGATTGAATATATTCTGGAAGCGGTGAAAAAGGCAGGCTACAAACCGGGAAAGGACTTTAAGATTGCCATGGATGCTGCAGCCTCTGAGTGGAAGGGGGGACAGAAGGGCGAATACCGGCAGCCGAAGTCCGGGCAGTCCTTTACCTCAGAAGAGCTGATTGCGCACTGGAAGCAGTTGGTTACAAAATATCCGATTTTTTCCATTGAGGACGCACTGGATGAAGAGGATTGGCCGGGCTGGCAGATGCTGACCGAAAAGCTTGGAAATAGAATTCAGCTTGTCGGGGACGATCTGTTTGTAACTAATGCCAAACGGCTTGGCGCGGGAATTAAGCTGCACTGCGGAAATTCCATTCTGATTAAGCTGAATCAGATCGGAACACTTACGGAAACCATGGAAACCATTGATATTGCGCATAAAGCAGGCTACACGGCAGTGATTTCCCACAGATCCGGTGAAACGGAGGACACAACCATTGCAGATCTTGCAGTTGCCATGAATGCCGGACAGATTAAAACCGGTGCACCTTCCCGGTCAGAGCGTGTGGCGAAATATAACCAGCTTTTACGGATTGAGGAAGAGCTTGGGGAAACAGCAGTTTTTCTGACCGGATACGGGGATACGGAAAAAACAGGGAAATTAAAATAGAAAATATATAACTGAGGAATTGAATGGAAGATTTTACCGAAAAAATTCTTTTAAATTCGGTTATTTACGGTTGACGTAACAAGGGAGAAAAGATAAACTGGAAGAGTACGAAAAAAGATGAAGGGGTATCAGACACGAATGAAAAAAAGATTTTTAAACATGTTGCAAAAGACAGTTGCGATGGCGATGGCCGTTGCGGTACTGGGAATGCTTCCCATGGGACAGGTATCTGCAGCGAATGCAAACGGGGCAATTGCACAGGGGGTAGACGCTTCCAAGCACAACGGCGCGGTAAACTGGGGACAGGTTGCAGCATCTGGAATGCAGTTTGCTTTTATCAAGGTGGGAAGCACCAATAGTGGTGTGGATCCGCAGTTCGCATCGAACATTACGGGAGCACAGTCTGCAGGCTTGAAGACAGGTATTTATCTGTATTCCTATGCAACAACACCGGAACAGGCACAGCAGGAGGCCAACCTGGTTTTGCAATGGATCGAAGGATATACTGTAAATTATCCGATCGTGTTTGATATTGAGGATAAATGTCATAAGAACTTAAGCAATCAGCAGCTTATTGATATTATCAATGCATTCTGTACGACGATTGATGCAGCCGGTTATTATCCGATGGTATATTCCTATAAGAATATGTTTGACACCAAGTTAAGCATCTGCGGCTGGGACCGCTGGGTGGCACAGTACAACAGCTCCTGCGGACATACCAATAATGTGTGCTTCTGGCAGTACAGCAGTTCGGGTAAGGTTAACGGATTTCCGGGAAGAGTGGATGTGAACTATCAGTTCAAGGATTACAGCAATCTGATTATTTCCGATGGATTTATTGAGCATAACGGAAATGTGCGTTTTTACCGGAACTGGAAGATGCAGAAGGGCTGGGTGGATTTTAATGATACCCGTTATTATCTGGATGGAGCAGGAAATCTGATTCGAGGATGGTACACGGAAGGGGATAAGACCTATTATCTCACACCGGAAGACGGAAGCATTGCCAGAGGGCAGCGTAATGTGGATGGTGCGGACTTTTACTTTACGGCGGAGGGTGTAAAGACCGCAGGATGGGTAATGATCAACGATCAGAAATTCTTCTATGAGCCTGCCAACAATGGAATTATGAAACGGGACTGGTACAGCGATGAGAAGGGAAATGTTTACTTCTTTGATCGTACTGATGGACATATGTTTACGGGCGCACAGGCGATTGATGGTGCGGAATTCCTGTTTAGTGCAGAAGGAATCCGACAGACCGGCTGGGTGACCTTAGAGAATGGAACGTTCTTCTATGATCCCGCAACCGGAGCAAAGGTCAGAGGCTTTTATGATGATGCAGCCGGAAGACATTATCTGTCTGCAGATGACGGACATCTGGTAACCGGAGCAGCAACGATCGAGAAGAAGAATTACTTCTTCAGTCCGGAAGGTGTGATGATGACCGGTATTGTAGAAACCGGGACCGGAAGCTTCTATTATGATCCGGCAACCGGAGAACTTGTAAAGAATCAGGATCTTAACTTGAACGGAGCACTGTTCCACGCAGATAAAACAGGACTTCTGACAGCCGTTGAACTTGAGATCGCATGAAATAGCACTTGCAATTCGTTGATACTTATGATAAACTAAACCTTGCTTGGCATTAGGAGGTAATAAAATGGCAGTCGTAAAGATTATTATTCAGATTATTTTTATATTATTATGTATCGCACTTACGGTACTGGTATTAATGCAGGAAGGAAAGTCAGCAGGACTTGGAGCCATCAGTGGTATGGCAGAGACTTACTGGGGTAAGAACAAGGGACGTTCCATGGAAGGCAATCTCGTGAAGATCACGAAGTATCTGGCCATCGGATTTATGTTGATTTCTATTG
The DNA here is from genome assembly GCA_000438155.1 of Firmicutes bacterium CAG:95. Taxonomy (GTDB): domain Bacteria; phylum Bacillota; class Clostridia; order Lachnospirales; family Lachnospiraceae; genus Suilimivivens. Next base: position 9,607 of record FR902927.1, on the reverse strand, counting down.
TTTTGAATTTGAGCGTATTTTAAAGAGCTTGGTTGAGGGCATTCCTGTTGGGAATGCCCTTTTTATGTAGAGCACTTAGTGAAAGCAAGCTGAAAGCGCAGCTTGAACTTAGTGCGAACGATACCTGTGCACTTAATAAGAACAAGCAAAGCGCAGTTCGAATTTAGTGCAGCAGGTACATGTAGAGTATTTAGTGAAAGCAGATGTGAGAGATAGCTTGAACTAGTGCAGCAGGTATATGAGGAATAGAAACTGTGAAGAAGAAAACAAGAGAAGAACGGAAAAACTTAATCATACAGCTTGTAGAGGATTCCTGTTATGTTCCGATGAAGGAGAAGGAACTTGCGATCTTCATGCAGGTAGAGCCGGAAGAGCGGGAAGAACTGAAGTCAATTCTTCAGGAGCTTTTAAATGAAGGAAGCCTCCAGATGACAAAACGTGGCAAGTATATCAAGGGAGACGGGCAGGCAAAGCAGCAGGTGGGAACCTTTATCAGCAACAGCCGCGGCTTTGGATTCGTAGAGGTGGAAGGACAGGAGGAAGACCTTTTTATACCGGAGGATTATACCGGCGGTGCATTTCATCTGGATACGGTTCAGGTGGAGCTTCTTAAGGATCAGCGTGGTAAGCGTAAGGAAGCCAGGGTCACCGGAATTTTGATGCATGGGATTGAGCAGGTGGTCGGAACCTATGACAAATGCAAGAGTTTCGGCTTCGTGATTCCCGATAATGAGAAGCTGAATACAGATATTTTTATTCCGGTGGAGCGTTCGAAGGGCGCAGTAACAGGACATAAGGTAGTTGCACAGATTACGGATTATGGGGATACAAAGCACAAGCCGGAAGGTAAAATCATAGAGATTTTAGGACATGTGAATGATCCGGGAGTTGATATTTTATCGATTGTGAAGGGCTTTGCTCTTCCGACGGAATTTCCGGAGCGGGTGCTGAATCAGGCAGAGCGTGTGGCAAAGGAGGTATCGGAAGCGGATCGTGCCGGACGTAAAGATCTGCGGCAGTTGATGACCGTTACCATAGATGGAGAGGATGCGAAGGATTTAGACGATGCAATCAGCCTGTCCTATGAAGATGGAAAATATAATCTGGGAGTGCATATTGCGGATGTCTCGAACTATGTACAGGAAAATTCAGCTCTGGACAGGGAAGCCCTGGAACGAGGAACCAGCGTATATCTGGTTGACCGGGTGATCCCGATGCTGCCGCATGTGTTGAGTAATGGTATGTGTTCTTTGAATATGGGTGAGGATCGTCTTGCCTTAAGCTGTCTGATGACCGTAGATCAAAAAGGGAATGTCATCGATCATGAGATCGTAGAGAGTGTCATTCATGTGGACGAGCGTATGAACTATACTGATGTGAATAAGATTCTGGAAGAACATGATCCGGTACTTTGCAGGCGGTATGAAGCCCAGGTTTCCATGTTCCACTGTATGAAGAAACTGGCCGACATTCTTCGTGAAAAAAGAAAGAGCAGAGGATCCATTGACTTTGATTTTCCGGAGAGTAAAATTGAACTGGACAAAGAGGGTAATCCGATTTCCATTAAGCCTTATGAAAGAAGGATTGCCAATAAGATCATCGAGGATTTTATGCTGCTCGCGAATGAAACTGTGGCACAGCATTTTTACTGGATGGAGATTCCGTTCGTATACCGTACCCATGAAACACCCGATCCGGAAAAGATTATGAAACTTGGTACTTTTATCCGGAACTTCGGATATAATATAAAGGTAAAAACCGGGGATAACGAAATTCATCCTAAAGAAATTCAGAAGCTTTTGGGGAAGATTGAGGGGACTCCGGAAGAGGCACTGCTGAGTCGTCTGACGCTTCGGAGTATGAAGCGGGCTTCTTACCAGACGGAATGTATGGGACATTTTGGACTGGCCTGCCCGTATTATTGTCACTTTACCTCACCGATCCGGCGTTATCCGGATCTGCAGATTCACCGGATTATCAAGGAACAGCTCCGGGGCAGAATGGATGGCAAAAGAATTCTTCACTACGAAGAAATTCTTCCGGAGGTGGCAAAGCATTCCTCCCGGATGGAACGCCGTGCCGATGAGGCAGAGCGTGAAACCGAGAAGCTCAAGAAAGCACAGTACATGGTGAGCAGAATCGGAGAGAAATTTGAAGGTGTGATTTCCGGTGTGACAGCATGGGGAATTTATGTGGAACTGCCCAATACCGTAGAAGGTATGGTTCATGTATCCCGCATGGCAGGCGATTATTACTATTATGATGAACAGGCATATGAAATGATTGGCCGGGATACCGGCAGAACCTTCCGGCTGGGACAGAAGGTGGATGTGATCGTGGATGATGTGGATCTGCAGATGAAATCCGTGGATTTTGTGCTGCAAAAGGAATAAGGACGAATAGTTATCCGTATAATGATCTGACAGAATCCGGATAAAATCAGAAAGGCTGACGAGTATGGCGAAAGAAGAATTGAAGCTTGTAGCAAATAATAAAAAAGCATATCATGATTATTTTATCGAAGAAAAGTATGAAGCAGGTCTTGTTTTACATGGAACGGAAGTAAAATCCCTGCGTATGGGAAAGTGCAGTATTAAGGAAGCCTTTATCCGGATTGAAAATGGAGAGGTGTTCATTTACGGCATGCATATCAGCCCGTATGAAAAGGGAAATATTTTTAACAAAGATCCGCTGCGCGTGCGGAAGCTCCTTTTGCATAAATCGCAGATCCAGAAGCTGATCGGAAACAGCGCCGAGAAGGGATATACCATTGTGCCTTTACAGGTCTATTTCAGTAATGGAAGAGCCAAAATCGAAATTGGTCTTGCCAAAGGCAAGAAGCTGTATGATAAGCGACAGGATATTGCAAAGAAGGATCAGAAAAGAGAAGCCGAAAAGGAATTAAAAGTCCGTCTCCGTGCGTAAGGAGGTTGCTTTTTTGAATGCATTATAATATAATATGAACTATTCAGAGACATGTAATTTATGGAAATATGTCCGTCGAATGCTTGCATTCGTAAGGATAGTTCTTACTATCATTTTAACACGGGATAGTAAAGGTTTCGACAGGGGTCTTGCAGCTGGAGAAGCTATCCGCAGGCGATGCGTCAAATCGCAAAAATAAATATAAACGCTGACGAAAAATTAGCATTTGCTGCCTAAGGGCAGCTGTCTGACTTAGTGCACCTACACATTAAGACCCAGGCATCAACGATGTAGGAAACGACATGGGCTAAGCTTTGTCCCCATGGGCGTACCATGAAGCTACTGAAACCTGAAGGGCGTCTACCTCCGTCAGGCAGAGGGAATGGTGAGCAATCACAGAATTGGATGACTATGATAGTAGAAGGACAGGGAATGGGTCTTTGGACGCGGGTTCGACTCCCGCCTATTCCAGCTTAAAAGCCTGGTGGTTACCGGGCTTTTTTAAAAATAACACGAAGGAGACCGAATATGATTCGCATTTTTTCAGACAGCACCTGTGACTTATCGAAAGAGCTGATTGAACGCTATGACATCACCATTTTACCTCTTCATATTTTACTTGGAGAAGAGGAATTTTTAGACGGAGTGAACATTACACCCGATGAGATTTACAAGTGGTCGGACGAACATAAGACGACACCGAAGACCTCGGCTGTTTCGCTTGAAGATGTGATGAAGGCAGCGGGGCCTTATCTGGATCAGGGGGATGAGATCATATCCTTCTCTATTTCAGATGATATGTCTACGTCAGGGAATGTGATGCATATGGCAGCCGCAGAGCTGGAAGCAGAGGATCGTTTCCATGTAATCAATTCGGCAAACCTTTCTACCGGTATCGGACTTCTTGTCATTGAAGCAGCTATTATGGCGAAGGAAGGGAAAACATCAGAAGAAATCATTACAAAGATCGAGGAGCTGAAGCCGCTGGTGCGGGCAAGCTTTGTGGTAGATACATTAACCTATCTTTATCGTGGAGGCCGTTGCAGCGGACTGGCTGCGTTGGCAGGCGGTGCTTTGAAGCTGCATCCGCAGATTATTGTTGTAGACGGAGCAATGAAGCCTGCAAAGAAATATCGTGGAAATATGCTTCATGTCACATTGGATTATGTTAAGGATATGGAAAAAGCAATGCTGAATTCGCACAAGGATCGTGTATTTATTACTCATTCCGGAAGTGACCCGAAAGTCGTACAGGAAGTGTATGATTATCTCGAAGGGCTCCACTACTTTGACGAAATCTGTATTACCAGAGCCGGAGGCGTTGTATCCAGTCATTGCGGATACGGAACACTCGGTGTTCTGTATATTGCAAATGAATAAGCAAGGCTGACCTGTTACTAAGATGTCGTGATAAGGAGCTTGTATGGAAGATCAGAAAGAGCTTGTTGTTGGTGGCTATCGGTTTGACCGTTTATCCGATGCCAGTGAAGCAGCGCTTGAAATTGAAAAGGCAACCTATTTTGAACAGCGCATTTCCGGGAGAAGCCCGGAGAATATGCTGGCAATTTATGATAAGGTACTGGATGAAAGAATTTTCGTTACGCCCGTAGGCTGGGAATATCTGAAGTTTCTGCAGGCGAGGTTAAAGGAAGAAGGAATTGACGCAGACCGGATCCGCCCGATTCCACTGTACCACACCTTTCATTTCCAAAAGGTGGACGAGCAGGAGAATAAAGGCGTTGCGCGAGAGAGGATTCATCCTTCTACGAAGAAGAAAATGACTACCGCAGATAAAATGCGGATTTCAGTGATCATGAATGTGATTCTTGTTTTGCTGGTAGCGGTCTTGTTTATCATTACCTTAAATGGTGAAAATGCAAATGCCCTGAATTACCGTAAGGCTATTCAGAACCAGTATGCCTCCTGGGAGCAGGAGCTGACAGAGCGTGAGAAGGCGGTGAAAGAGAAAGAGCAGGAACTGCAGATAGAGGACGATAAGGAAGCTGCAACAACATCGGAAGCATCAGAGGATACTCCGGACGGAACATAATGGAAATTACCTGAGAAAGGCGGTACATACATGGAGCGATTGAAAATACTTGTAGCAGATGATGAAAGCCGTATGAGGAAGCTGGTAAAGGATTTCCTTATAAAGAGTAATTTTGAAGTACTGGAAGCAGAAGATGGCAGCCAGGCACTTGATCTGTTTTATGCCACCAAGGATATTGCATTGATTATTCTGGATGTGATGATGCCGAAGATGGATGGCTTTGAAGTGTGCCGGGAGATCCGTCAGACCTCACAGGTACCAATTATTATGCTGACAGCCAAAGGCGATGAACGGGACGAACTTCAGGGGTTCCAGCTTGGCGTGGATGAATATATTACGAAACCGTTCAGTCCTAAGATTCTCGTAGCCCGTGTAGAAGCAGTGCTGCGCAGAACCAACCAGGCAGAAGAAACTGAACTTCTTGAGTATGGCGGCATTGTTGTGGATAAGACAGCCCACAGTGTTACCATTGACGGAAAGCCGGTAGATCTAAGCTTTAAGGAATTTGAACTGCTTACCTATTTTATGGAAAATAAAGGAATTGCGCTATCCAGGGAAAAGATCTTAAACCATGTCTGGAATTATGATTATTTCGGAGATGCCAGAACGATTGATACACATGTGAAAAAGCTTCGCAGTAAGCTTGGTGACAAGGGAGATTTAATTAAGACGATCTGGGGTGTTGGTTATAAGATGGGGGAATAGTGCGGGAAGGAGTCCATATAGTTTGCAATGGACTTCTTTTACTTATGTAGATTGTGTGTATTGGGTAGAAAACATGTAAAGAATGATGTAAAATTTATATCATTATCACGGCAACAGATAACAAAATGCCTGGAAATGAGGGATCAATTTGAAGTATAAATATTCCATTCAACGACAGTTTACCATCATTTTTGGATGTTTAATGGCTGGCACTATTTTATTATGCTGGTTTATCAATAATACCTTTTTGGAGCGTTATTATATTAATAATAAGAAGCATGCCATGTTGGAAGCATATCGGGTTATCAACGCCTCTTCCAATAACGGCACGCTTGCTTCAGATAAGTTTGATATCCAGTTCCAGAATATCTGCGCCAAGAATAACATTAATATTGTCATTCTGGATGCAGAGGCGAAGACGCTCAAAACATCTGCCAATAATTATGAACTGCTTTCGAAGCAGTTATTGAGCTATTTGTTTAATCAGGATACAACGGATGGCCGCAGGACGATTCTTGATCATAAAAAGTATCAGATGATTGCATTAAAGGATGACCGGACACAGCAGGATTTCATTGATTTATGGGGAGTATTGGATAACGGAAATCTGTTCCTTTTGAGAACTCCTGTAGAAAGTATCCGGGAGAGCGTATCGCTGGCAAATCGGTTTCTGGCTTATATCGGAATTGGAGCGGCAATTCTGGCAGCTTTGATTATTATGATCGTATCCAGAAAAATTTCCGAACCAATCAAGGAACTGACACAGATCTCGGAGCGAATGAACCATTTGGATTTCGATGCAAAATATAAGGGGAAGAGCAGGACCGAGATTGCACTCTTAGGGCAGAACATTAACCAGTTGTCCGAAACACTGGAAACGACGATTTCCGAATTAAAGAGTGCGAACAATGAACTTCTTCGTGACATTGAGAAGAAGAATGAGATGGAGAAAATGAGAACGGAGTTTCTGTCCAACGTATCCCATGAGTTGAAGACACCAATTGCATTGATCCAGGGATATGCGGAAGGACTGAAGGAAGGCGTGAATGATGATGAAGAAAGCCGGAACTATTATTGTGAGGTTATTGTTGATGAAGCATCCAAGATGAATCAGATGGTACAAAAGCTTTTGACACTGAATCAGCTGGAATTTGGTAACAAGACCGTTTCTTTAGAAAGATTTGATGTGGTAGATCTGATCCGGAACTATCTGCAGTCTTCGCTGCTGCTTTGTGAGCAGAAGGGTGTACAGCTTAAAATGGAAGACTATCCGCCTATTCATGTCTGGGCGGATGAATTCGGCGTGGAAGAGGTGTTCAATAATTATTTTACCAATGCCATGAATCATGTCGATGGAGAGAAGATTATCGAAGTACAGGTACAACCCACAGAGAATAAGGTGAGAGTGTCTGTTTTCAATACGGGAGCTCCGATTCCGGAAGACAGTATTGCGCATATATGGGAAAAGTTCTATAAAGTTGATAAGGCAAGGACCAGAGCCTATGGAGGAAGCGGAGTCGGTTTATCGATTGTGAAGGCCATAATGGATTCCATGAATCAGTCATATGGTGTATTGAATTATGACAATGGGGTAGAATTCTGGTTTGAACTTGATAAAGGAAAATAGAAATGATACTATATCCGTAACGAGGTAGAGCAGATGAAAAACAAAAAAATGAAACCATTTATAATCCTTTTGGCAGGCACATTGATTGTGAGTCTTAGTGGCTGCGGTAATACAATTCCTTCCCTTAGTGAAGAACAGGAAGCACTGGTCGTGGAATATGCATCCACAGCAGTACTCAAGCATGACGCCAATTATCAGGGGAAGCTGGTAGACCTTTCTACCCTTAAGAATGAGGAAGAAACGCCGGTGGAAGAAACCATGCAGGCACCGGCAGAAGAAGCGGACATTCCAAAGGAACCAGAGCAGATGCAGGAGCCACAGCAGGATGTGTTCAGTGCAGAACAGGCGGAAGCAGAGATTCAGGCAGATGCGGAACAGATTCTTGGACTACAGGATGTTTCTTTAACCTATTCCGGATATGAAGTGGATGAATTTTATCCGAAGAACGGCAATGAGATTTATTTTGTGATGAATGCAACACCCGGAAATAATCTTCTGGTGGTGAAATTTACCTTAAGAAACCTATTGAATGAAGAACAGGATATTCAGATACAGCCGGGGACAGTGAGAGTAAAGATAATTATGAATGGAGAAGAGGAAAATGCGCTCACTACCATGCTGCTGAATGATCTGGCAACCTATCAGGGAACCTTAGGACCGAATGAAGAGACCGAACTTGTAGTGGTCGGAGAATATCCGGTGGAGGATTTACAGTCCATTGACTCCTTAAGTGTGAAGCTTAAGAATGAGAGCTGCGAAGTTGTTCTGAAATGTGATTAGAGCGAGTGATGACATTATTAAGAGAGTACTTCGAGGGTTAAATAGAAATTAATTTTGAGAAGAGAATGACTGATGGAAAAGGCAAAAGTATATTTTACATCCTTTAAAGCAACCGGACATGAAAATTTATTGCAGAAGCTTCACCGTCTGATGAAGACTGCCGGATTTGAAACGATTGATTTTACTGACAAGTATGCGGCAATTAAAATTCATTTCGGGGAGTATGGCAATCTTGCTTTTTTACGTCCAAATTATGCCAGAGTGGTAGCAGACTATGTCAAGGAGCTTGGAGGAAAGCCTTTTTTAACCGATTGTAATACGCTATATGTAGGAAGCCGGAAGAATGCGCTCGATCATTTGGAGACGGCATACGTGAACGGATTTTCCCCTTACCAGACGGGGTGTCACGTGATTATCGGAGATGGATTAAAGGGAACCGATGAAACGATTGTTCCGATGGATGGAGAATATGTGAAGGAAGCCAGGATCGGTCATGCTATTATGGATGCGGATGTATTTATTACCCTGACTCATTTTAAAGGACATGAGATGGCCGGATTTGGTGGTACGTTAAAGAATATCGGAATGGGATGCGGTTCCCGTGCCGGCAAGATGGAACAGCACTGTGAAGGTAAGCCGAGTGTAAACCAGTCAGCCTGTGTAGGCTGTGGAGCATGCAACAGAATCTGTGCCCACGGTGCTCCGGTTATTAAGAACCATAAGGCAACGATTGACCACGAAAAATGCGTGGGATGTGGAAGATGTCTGGCAGTATGCCCGAAGGATGCAATCGCAGCAGATTCCGTAGATTCCCTTGCTATGCTGAATTATAAAATAGCAGAGTACAGTCTTGCAGTATGTAAGGACAGACCCTGTTTCCATGTATCATTGATCTGTGATGTATCTCCAAATTGTGACTGCCACGCAGAGAATGATATTCCGATCATTCCCAATATCGGTATGCTGGCATCGTTTGATCCGGTAGCACTTGATCAGGCCTGTGCTGATCTGTGTAATCAGGCAGCTCCGGTTGCAGAGAGTATACTTGGGGAGAATATCAGAAAGCACGGAGAAAAGGAAGACCATGATCATTTCCATATGACGCATCCAGATACCGAGTGGAGAACCTGTATTGCTCATGCTGTTAAGATTGGCCTCGGAACGGATCAGTATGAGCTGGTTAAGATCTGAGCAGATATTGAGAAATTAATATAAGATTGGATCATAGAGAAATATAGATGTGTAATAGAGTAGCAATATAACAAATAAAAACAGAGCGGCTGTTGGGAAAACTTTTTCTGACAGCTGTTTTGTTCAAAAAAGAAATGCTGAAAAACCCTGTAAAATCAAGGCTTTCGAAGCTTGTCGAAAAATATCTGAAAAATTTTTAAAATTAGTGTTGACAATCATTGGGGAGGATGATATAGTATACATCGTTGCGGGTGACACAAACGAAACGAAGCAACACAGAAGCAAGGACAGCTTGCAGAAAAAACACTGCTCGCTGAGTGCTGTCGCAC
>FR902926.1 GCA_000438155.1 Firmicutes bacterium CAG:95 | reverse complement strand
AATTAGTGATATTAGATATGTTCATAACAATATCCTCCATGAGTATATTTTAACACATTTAATCACTATTGACAATGATTTTGATTGCTTAAAGTTTTCTCCTATACTCCTCTGTTCAAACTTTCAATCCGTATTATCACATTAATCAATTCCATATCTCCAACATCACCTTTATTTGAATCTCACTTCAATGTCCTTAAATAATCCTTTTGCTCCTTCGTAATCCGGTAGCTTTCAACCGCCTTCCGGATCGTCTTGCGGTGTACCCAGTCAGGGAGCCTGCGCTGCTCCATATAAGGAATTGCTGCATCCCATTGCTTCGCAAGAGCCGTGGCAAAGTACCACGCAATCACCATTTTCACATAATATTCTTCCGAAGCTACAGATGCCGCAAGTTCCAGATATTCCGGTCTAAAATCAGCATCCAGATACAACGCCATAAGCAGGTCGATTCCATAGCGGATCGTATAAGTCTCTTCCGAAGCAATCCATTCCTTTATTCGGGGAAACAGCTCCTGCTTATGTTTTGCAAAGCATTTCGGTGCCGGCAGATCACAGGTTGCCCAATTGTCAATATAGGGAACAAATCTTTCCACTTCTGCCAGACATTTCTCATAGTCTTTCTCTGCAGTAATCAGCATCATGTGAAGATTGTTTTCCTCATAATACTGATGTGGAAGCTGTTGCAAAAACTCTCTGGCTTCCGGCTTCTTTGCAAACTCTCCGGCAAACCTTCTTAACACCGGAATCCGGATTCCAATCACTGCTTCCTTATTGATATCCGGCATAAGCTTACTGTGAAACTCCCGATACGTTTCATCCTGCAGGGCAAATAACTGCTGCTGTAACTCGGTCATGCTTTTCCTCCGTCAAATACACAAACAATTCTTTTATAAATACAGAGTTCACTTGCGAACTCTTCGCGCGCGAGCGGTGTTGCAAAGCAACTAATTTCCTATAAAGTAAGAAAAATGCTTAGAATATTGTTGTCAACATTCTAAGCATTTCCAATTTTATGCAGGTGGCCGGACTTGAACCGGCACGG
>FR902925.1:11365-14956 GCA_000438155.1 Firmicutes bacterium CAG:95 | reverse complement strand
GGTTATTTTCCCGCCGCGGTAACTCTAATTATACTGTTTTGGACATATTTCTACCTTTATAAGAAAATATGTCCAAATAATTTTTACTTTTGGACATATGAGCTTCAAATTTCGCTGTTTATGTCCAAATTTCTTCTGAATTTTGCTGTTTTTAAGCATATTTCCGTTGTTTTGGATCTTTATTCTCATTTTTTTGGACATAAAATCCTTTTTATACCGGATTATGTCCAAACGCCTTCCATCACTTCCACCGGCCTCTCCAATATTCACAAACTTATTTACTGCACAGAATAGATAAATTCACCGCACTTGTGAATAGCTTCCACTGCGGTCTTAAATGGTCCCATCTGGAACACGTGCCACATATTCTTATAAGTATCCAGAGAAACTGCTACCCCTTCGCCGCTCATCTTCTTCTGCAGCATGGTGGAATCAGACATCAGCACTTCCAGATCTCCCACCTGAATATAAGTTGGTGGAAATCCCGTAAAATCCCCAAATAATGGGGAAATTTCCGGATTCCGTAAATATTCTGTATCAAATATTTCTTCAAACACCTTACTAGCAGACTTGTCACCAGGCTTCTGTTTTTCCGTTCCGGCCGTCTGTAAAGTATTTGCTGTCTGTAAAGTATTTCCTTCCTGCAAAGTGCCTGCCGCCCGTATAGTGTTTCCTTCCTGTAAAGCATTTGCTTCGCGTAGAGTATTTGCTGCCTGTATAGTGTTTCCTTCCTGTAAAGTGCCTGCTGCCTGTATAGTGTTTCCTTCCTGCAAAGCGCCTGCCGCCCGTATAGTGTTTCCTTCCTGTAAAGCTTTTGCTTCACGTAGAGTATTTGCTGTCTGTAAAGTATTTCTTTCCTGTAAAGTGCCTACTGTTTGCAAAGTGTTTCCTTCCTGTAAAGTGCCTGCTTCCTGCAGAGGCTTTACCGCTTCCATCTGCACTTTCTTTGCCTGTGGCACATAATTTTCAATCATTTCATTCAGGTAATTCTGATTCAGAACCGGATCCACATCAGCTTTCGTCTCATGGGTCTTGCCGGATACAGTGAGGTCTGTCCATGGAGACATGAGCACAAAGCCGGCCGGAAGCATCCGCTTCTGTTTCTTTAACCGCAGTCCCAGTGCCAGTGCCAGATTTCCTCCTGCGGAATCACCTGCCACGAAAATATCCTTCGCCCCATAACCCTGCAGCATCAGATAATCCCATGCTGCCTGTGCATCGTCCACCGCTGCCGGATAAGGATGTTCCGGTGCCAGACGGTAATCAAAGCAGAACACATCCATGGAGAGCTGGCTTGCAAGCTTCGTGGTAAGGGTTCTGGCATACAACGGACTTCCGGTACTGTAGCCGCCGCCATGACAGTACAAAATAATTTTCTTTCCTGAATGAGGGCGGTCTACACGGATCCACTCAGCGTACATTGACATTGATCCGACGGTGGTTTCCGTCACTGCTACTTCCCGGCTGTTTCCAAATAAAGCTCCCATCTGATCCTGGGAATGACGATGCTTCTCGATATCACTATTTTCAATCAATCCATGAGCTTTGCGGATCAGGTTAATAAAGCTCTGGTTAATATTCTCTTTCGGGGTTCTTCTCATGGATATGATCCTCCTTACTTTTCGTTCACATTGTAACAGTTCAGTCTTTCCATTCATAAGTTGAACTGTTACACTTTTTGACCTTTTGCTGACCTTTTAACCCTATTTTGACCTTGACTTGATATCCACGAATTGCTTCGCTGCAAAGCAGCTCCCGCAATTCTCAAACATTCGAAATCCGCTGATTTACTACGTAAATCGCTTCTTTCTCATGTTTGGCGGGTTCCAAGGTCAAAAGTCTTATCGTGCAAGCACGAACGATCTTTTGACCTTTTAACCCTGATATCATACCATATTTTCATAAAATGTGGTATACTGAATAAGATTGTAAAATGCTTTATCAGAAAACCAAAAGAGTACTGAATCATGAAAAAAAGTCAAAATCAGGCAGCATCAAACGTTGCCACCAGCAAATTGCATAAGCATGAAAGGAAAGTCTGGTACAAGCTGGATCTGTCCGCAATTGTTTACCCGACTCTCCAGCGGAAGGACTTTTCCTCCGTATACCGGTTATCTGTTGTTTTAAAGGAACCGATTCAGCCGGATATTCTGCAGCAGGCGGTCGATATGACGCTTCCCCGGTTTCCGATCTTTAAAACAGCGATCCACAAGGGATTCTTCTGGCGTTATTTAACACCGAATCACCGCCCCGGACCTTTCGTACAGCCGGACATCCGTAACTTCTGTATGCCGATGTCCTTCCGTGCAAACAACCGTTATCTCATGAGAATTTACTATTATGGAAACCGGATTTCCTTAGAAGCGCACCACTCTCTCGGTGACGGTACAGGCGGCATGTTCGTCTTAAACACCATTACCGCGAATTACCTGCGCCTCCTTGGGCATGAGATTTCGAACGGCTATTTCGTTAAGGACATTCACGAAACACCGGATCCGGAAGAATTAGAGGACGCTTATATGCGCTACGCCAATGCCAAGGTCTGTCCTCCCCGTCCGGGAGAAAAAACCTACCGTGTCCGCGGAACGAAGGAGCCCTTTTATACCTTTAATGTCATTGAGGGAGCAATGAGTACCTCTGAGGTGCTCGCCGTTGCAAAAAAATACAACGCCTCCGTGACCGAATATCTGAATTCGGTTCTGCTTTATGCCCTGTTACAGAAGCAGCAGAATGAATGGCATATCCGGCTTCACCCGGTGAAAATTGCCATGCCGGTCAACTTACGGAGATTCTTCCCATCAAAGACGCTTCGAAACTTTATTACGATGGTTTACCCTTCCATCGATCCCCGCCTCGGTGACTATACCTTTGAGGAAATCATTACGCAGGTACACCATTACATGCGTTATTATATTAATGAGAAGTTTCTGCGCGGTGATATTACAACAAATGCCAGTACACAGCGCAATCCGGTCATCCGTGTGGTTCCGCTGTTCATCAAGGATTTCGTCGTACGCCAGTTCTACCGTATCGTGCAGGATAAGAACTCTTCTGCCGGTTTAACCAATATGGGCGCCCTGAAGGTTCCGGACGACATGAAGCCTTATATTGAGAAATTTGATATCTATATGGGACAGCCCTTTTCGAGCCGGACGAACTGTGCCATTGCCAGCTTTGAAGATACGCTCACCATTAACTTTGCAAGTAACATCATCGAAAGTGATGTGGAACGCTACTTCTTCCGTAAGCTCGTGAAAGACGGCGTCCATGTAACCATACAGAGTAACCGGGACTAACCGGTTATTATTTAAGAAAGGAGTCCTGACATTGTCATATTGTGTGAACTGTGGGGTCGAGCTTGACCCTTCGTTAAAGAAATGTCCCTTATGCAACACACCTGTTATTAATCCTAATGAGTTAGAGGGGCTCACCTATGAGCCACCTTTTCCCACGGTGAAAGGGCAGGTCGATCCGGTAAAACGCAAGGATCTGTTCCTGTTTACCATCGTGGTGCTGCTTGCGACCTCACTAAGCTGCCTGGCCTTAAACCTGTTCGTTTATTCCCGCTCGCTGTGGTCCTTATTTATCATC
>FR902925.1:6962-11316 GCA_000438155.1 Firmicutes bacterium CAG:95 | reverse complement strand
TCGTATTCCTGCTGCCGGCATTTATCCAGAATAAATTTCCGATTTATGTTTCCCTTCTTTTTGACGGAATCTCAATCGGAATTTACCTTTATCTCATTACCTATAATACCAGAAGCAATGAATGGTTCTTCCAGCTGGCTCTTCCGATTACGGTACTGCTTACGATTCTGGCTGAGATCTTCACTCTGCTGATTCATACCTTCCGGTTTTCATTCCTGTCAGCAGCCCTTTACATCTTTGCTGAAATTGCGGTATTCTGCGTGGCACTGGAGCTGTTGATTGATCGTTTCTGCAGCCGGCCGCTTTATTTAGGCTGGTCTGCGATCGTACTTACTGTATGCAGTGTGATTGTCATTGCCTTAATCGCCATGCTCTCCATGCAGCGGCTTCGTGATGCAGTAAGACGGCGGCTTCATTTCTGATGGCAGGCTTCGCCGGCTCGACAATACCTTGCCAGGTGTACTTGCATGATTCGCACCAGGCTCGCAATGACTCGCTAAGTGCTCTACTCAAAAATGATCCACCGGATCATTATCTCATATGCATGGCACACTCAAAAACTGCCGTTCCGGGAGAGAACCGGAACGGCAGTTCTATTTTTAATAATTAGTAAATTTATCGATCATCCTTTATGGCAGATCATGCAGTCTTCGCTGCTCTCCCAAGTTCAATTGCACAGCGGAATCTTATGTACCACCTTTCTGTAAATCTTATATGCCAGAACAGCAACTAAAGAAATAACGCAATATAAAGTCGAAAGAATTCCAACAGCACCACCAACAATAACAATAAGCCATAATCCAATATTCATTTTATTTACTTCCTTTCACATAGTAACCTTTACCGCTCAAGCCACCATACCCAGACGCCGGCTGCAACAGCGATGACAATAAAAACTACGGCTGCAATCATTTCACCCATGAATAACATCCTCCATTTTCCAAAATAATGTGCATACCAAAATAAACCCATAGACCTTCTATGAGTCAGTTGCAATCTCTGTACGCTTCACAAATCCACCTGATTTTCAGCAGATTCAGCTAAACCGTACCTTAGCACGCACAGATTCGTTTCTTGCCATCCCGATTATGTATATAGGAAATAATAAAGAAGCTGCTGTATGCAGCATGACAAAGACGCTGGCAGCCCTGTAAGAATGCCAGCCATACACACATGGAAAGGAGTCCTGCCACCAGCAACAGAAGCTGGAGTTCTACAGACTCTGAGCGGTTCTTCCGCCCGGAACTGATTTCCATAGTATTTGCTACCGAACGGTATTCCTGACTCAGCTTGCGATAGTGAGCCACAACAGCCGTCGGTTCTGCAGCCCGGATGACCGCAGGATTATCCGGGAAATTGCACGCAACAAACTGGGAATCTACCTTGAGCTTTTCAAAGTACATCCCGGAAAAGAGCATCGCAAACACGATACACAACGTAATCCATTGTCGCATTCTCTTCTTATGCATAATCCATTTCCCTGTCTAATTAATCAAATAAGGTAGCTGTTCAGTACCTTCACAGTTACGATGCAAAATCCATTCCAAATCGGCTTCGCCGATGGGATTTTGCATTACTGAATCATTTTCTTACGGTCTTGGCAGTAAATGCTTCGACCTATACTGAATAGTTACCAAATAAGAACTGATCAACTTTCTGACCAGTCCTATTCTATCAAAAACCATATGTTATTGCAATCTTTTTGTAACAGTTCAGCCATGCCGGAAAACACGTATATTTATCAGCCAATCCATACAATCCGGCAGCTTATGAATGGGCAGGGCTGACCGTTACATCTTTTTAGTAACAACGATATCTGCCATCTTCTTCCATTTGAATTCTGCTTTCGTAAAAGATACGGATTCCATCCACAAGGGAAAGCGTATCCTTCGTTCCTCCTGTTTCATAAGCGGAATGCATGGCAAGCTGGGCGGCTCCCATATCCACGGTATTTAATGAAATCTTTTCGTTGGACAGATTTCCCAGCGTGGAACCTCCTGCAATGTCGCTCCGGTTTGTATATTCCTGATAAGAAATCTCCTCCTTCTGTAAGAGCTTCTTAAATAATGCCTCTGCAATGCCGTCTGTCGTATACTTCTGGTTGGCATTATATTTGATCAGCACACCACCGTTAAGACGCGGCGCATTGGTTGGATCTGCCTTATCGGTATGGTTCGGATGCAGGGCATGTCCATTGTCTGCCGAGAGCATCATGCTCGAAGCTATCTGGCGGATACTCTCTCCTTTAGTAAGGGAAAGGCCCTCCTGAATTCTTGCAAGGACATCTGACAGAAATGTAGACTTTGCTCCCTGCTTCGTACCACTTCCGACCTCTTCATTATCAAAAATGGCAAGCACCTTACTCATTCCGGTATTCTCCGCCTGTAAAAAGGCTTCCTTCGAGGCAAATGCACATTGCAGGTCATCGATCTTAGGGCTTGAATAAAACTCCTGTTCTGCTCCCCAGATGCGTCCGTCTTCCCTTAAATAAAGGAAAAGATCATAGCCTAAAAGAGCCTCCTCTTCTACACCTGCCGCTTCTGCCAGCAGCTCCTTAAGCTTCCCTTTTGCTGTCCCTTCGCCAAGCAGGGGCAGCATATCCTTCTGTGCATTGTAGGCATAGCCTTCGTTGATCTGACGGTTCATATGAATGGCAAGATTCGGAATCAGACACAGATCCCGATCCAGATTCACCAGCACACTCTCAATACCGTCCCCCCGGTTCACGACCACACGTCCCGCAACGGAAAGCGGACGATCCAGCCATGTGGAGCAGATCATTCCACCGTACTTTTCCACATTCAGCTTCAGATAACGGTCATCAACCGTCATTTCGTAATTGCTCTTCAGCTTAAAGGTCGGGGAATCGCTATGGGATGCACAGATTAAAAAGCCTCCCAGAGTCTCTTCCGGAAGCGTAAAGGCAATCAGGGAAGACTGGTTGCGGGTAACAAAATATCTGCCACCCTTATGAAGTGTCCATTCCTTTGCCTCATTCAGCTGCTCGTAGCCGGCCTCTTCAAGCTCTGCTGCGATGTTGTGAATCACATGATAACAGCTTGGACTTTTTTTGATAAAATCAATGAGCTCCTGCGTTTTCTGTATTTCTTTCGTAGTAATACGTGTCTCTTCCATGTTACTGCTTCTCCTGCTTATAAACGGAAGTCCATGTTCTGGCCTACCATTTTTTCCTGTGGTGTCATCACCTGATTGCTGCGCTGGTTGTAGAAATAGTCATTTACCAGACGTTTCAGCTCCTCTGCGGAAGACGCTGTGATAATAATGGTATCATCATCTTCTTCAATTCCGTATTCCTTTAAGGTATCACGGTATGTCCTGCCGGTTTCCTCCCGGGTTTTATCCGCTTTCTCACTGGCAGCTTCCTTCCGTTTTTCCTCCGCTTTCTTCTTCTCCTGCTTCCTGGCATCGGCCTTTGCTGCTTCCTTCTTCTCGGCAGACTTCTTCTCAATGCGCTCCCTCTGTGCAGCAAGGGACTTGTCAATTACTGCAAAGAATGATGCATTACCGCCATCATTCAACAGCATTCCATAACCCTTCACCTGCTGGCTGCTTCCGATACTCTGCTTCAGCTGGCTTAAGCCACTCTTCGCATTGGCAATAATACCTTCGTATTTATTACGGAAGGCTTCATCGGTTGCCATTCTTTCAAGCTTCTCTTCATCGATTAAAACTACCATCTTATTGGGGTTTGCAAAGCTTGATGCCATCGCTTTTGCCTGTTCCTTCATGTCCTTGCTGACAAGAATGAAGTCCATATTGCCGAATTTGCTCTTGAGCTGGTCATAATATTTCGCAGCTTCATCGGAAAGCTTCGGCTCCCCAATCGTCTTTCCATAGTTCTTCGTCTGGGATGACTGCCTGGTGGCACCGGTTTCTTCTTTTTGTGTTTTGGTGGTGTTCTGTGCATACGCACTTGCTGCATAGCTGTCTGACTGTACTGTGTTCATACGCTTCTCTCCTCCCTGAGTGAATTTGTGATCGTCAAAATCCGTTTTGACACATTGAACTGTTATTAAGTATATCGGCATCTTTTTCCCAAAATATAGAGAAGTTTCCAATAATCTCCTATGGTTCTTTCCATTCATTATTATTCTGTTTTTCGATCGGTTCTACCTGCTTGCGATGTACCGCTAATCCTGTCTAATTGCTTTCCGTATCCGCGCTGATTTCCCCGGTTTCAATAATAAAGGAAACGCCACCTGTTTTTCCGTCCTCCAGACCGCTGAAATTGTTGTATTGCCGATCTGCCGTTTTCATGGCCTTAAGCTTAGCCGATAAGGTACGGAGTTCTTCCGCTTTTGTTTCATAATCCGTATCCACTCCATCGGAAGAG
>FR902925.1:0-6940 GCA_000438155.1 Firmicutes bacterium CAG:95 | reverse complement strand
GAAGAGGTGCTTTCATCGATGCTTTCACATGCCTGATCCACACCGGATGTGTAGGTGCTGATTCCCGCAGACAGGGACTTACTTCCTTCAGTTAACTTGGACACCTGTGCTGAAAGTGCAGCATACCCTTCCGGATCTGCTGCAGCCATCCGGGCTAACGCATCATTTAACTGGGAGAGTCCGGTGCTTAAGGAGTCTGCTCCATCGCGCAGCTTCGCGCCACCGTTTTTGAGCTTCCCGATCTTTTCTTTCAGATCTGCAGTATCACCGGATGCATCTGCAAATTTATCTGCAAGTTCATCCAGCTTATCGGTAATATCATCAAAATCGTCCTCCTCCAGGATTCCATTGGAATACAACGTTGCCGTAAAATCAAGCTTAAAATCTGTTGCATCAAACGATACCTCCATCTCCTCCGGCAGATCTACATCCTCATCCTCTAACAGCTCCATCGTATCAAGAGAAAGTGCACTCTGTACCCCCGGAAGCAGCATGCCATAAATCAGATAATCTCCATCAAGGTACTTCACTTCTCCGTTTGTCACACTGACATTCCGTGCACAATCTCCGTCAAGCAGCATTCCGCTGATCACAAAAAACGGGGTAAAGTCATCACCGCTTCCGGTCTGATTCGTATAATCAAAATGCATGGTAATCCTGCCATCCGCTCCGGCAAGGAATGCAGGCTCCACCTCCGTGCCGTCCAGATAATACGTGATTTTTACTGAAACCGGAAGTGTTGCAGACGCTTCTGCTGTGCCTTCATAGTGAATATCTTCTCCATGATTTTCCCATTCATAACGGCCGTCTCCAAGGTCTGTTACCTCCTCGTCACCTTCTTTATTCTTCAGATTCGTAAGAAACGTTTTGTCGGTGAGTTTCTGATCCAACCCGTTATTTTTCAGGGCAACATTTACGGTAATCTCATTTGGCGTCCCATCCGGAGCTGCAAGCACATAAACGGACTCTTCCTTATCATTTTCCATTCCGCTTTCGTGATATTCATAAACGACCGGTTCCTCATTTATATCCATTACATCATCGACTGCTGCTTCATCGGTTGTACCAGCGTCCGAAGCATCAGCATCCGTTCCCTTTGCCTGACAGCCTGTCAGCACAATAATCCCGACAATCACAACGATCACTGCCCAATAAAGCAATTTATTCTTTAACTGTTTCATATTTTCCACCCGCCTTACTCTACATTCTTAAGTGCCATATCCATTGGCACCCTGCTGATTCTGTGCAGCTCCAGTGCCGCCACCACAAGATAACAGACAAGACCGCTGCCAAACATCTGGATATAAGCCTGTTTGGGCACCCAGTACGGCAGCCAGCCGGTCATCATGCCTGACATCATGGCTTTCCAGATGATTCCAATTTCATACGATGTAACCGGAATACTTATAAGAACACAAAGCACCACCATAATCGAAGTCGGCAGAATATAGAGCCGTGCAATTTCTCCCCTGGAATATCCAAGGATTTTCGTCATGGAAATGGACTGTGCATTCTTTTCAATAATAATTTTGCTGAGCAGATAAACCAGAATGACAAAGATCAGAATGGCAAAGCCGCAGACCAGCTTCATCATTTCTCCCATAGAAAGAACCAGCTGCCGGGTGACCTTCGTCAAAGAATCCAGATCAAGGACCGATCCGATATATTTCTCATCAATATCGTTAATCTCCGTGTTGCTGAAATATCCGCCAAACATGTCATCACCCAGATCAAACACTTCGTTCAGATGATCACGGGTCATAAATACCGTAAGACCTGCTTCATATGGGTAAGTTCCTGTTACCGTAAAGGTATAGGTTTGGTCCTCATACTTTTCCTTTAATGTAATCGTATCTCCCTTCTGCAGACCAAATTTTTCCGCATAGGCAGAGGAAATATAAACCTCATCCTCCTTTAAGGACAGATGCACGTAACGGCTGTCCGGTTCAATTCCGTAAAGCAGGATATCCTCAAGCATATAGCTTTCATCGGTTGTCCGCAGGGTGTAAGCACTGAATTTCTCTGCATCCTCATTTTCCGTCTCTACATTCTGTTCAAACTGCAGCATTGAAAACAGCATTTTCAGCTTGTATTTATCATTCATCTCTGACACAGGCATGTTCAGGATATACTGATAGTCCGCAATCATATTGTCAGTGATGAGTTCCTGATAATGCTCCAGAATTGGCTGCATGACAAGCCCGAACATCAATAACACATAAGCAAACTGGATTCCTATAAACATAATGAGATAATTGGCCGCGTTCTGCAAAAGCACACGGATACGGAATCTGGTAAAGAACCGCAGTGACGGATTAAGCCGCACTGCTCTCCTCTTTTTCTTCCGGGAAAGATCCCTGCGCAGGAACTGCAGCGGGCTCAGCTTCAGCTTCCGGTACAGAATCCAGAAATTAATAAGTATCATAAGTACCACAGGAACCACTGTGGTCTCCAGAAAAGCCTCTGCATTCCAGACCGTTTCATAGGTCGGCAGGCTGTAGCTCCCATAGTACATCCCGGCACAGATATTTTTCATTACGGTATAGCCCAGAATATTTCCAAGCACAGCACTGATCAGCGTCACAATACAGGGCATTGCCATATAATGACGGATCAATTCTCCCCGCGTATAACCACTTGCCCGGAGTGTTCCGATCACATTTGCTTCTTTTTCAATCGTATTTGAGGTCGTAATGGCAAAAACAAATGCCATAATTACAATAACCATATAAAGAAGGACAATCATCATGGCACGGTCACTGCCCATATCCTCCCCGGTAAAATTAATTGCCTGATTCTCAAACCGCGGCACATAATCCTTAAGAGCCACCTCTTCATTAACGTCACTCATCAGATCCTCAGAAGCGGTCTTTTCTTCTGCCTCATTCTGTGGTTCGACATCATATTTCCAGGCATAATCATATTTCAGTTCATCCTCTGTAAATTGTGCAAATGTATCGCCTGAAACAATTGCCACGCCAAAGAGCATCGCATCAAACATGGAATCACTGTTATTTTCAAACAGGCAGCTGTAATCCGGCAATGCCACCAGCCCGGTGATGGTATACTCTTTGCCCGCAAGAAGAATTGCATCTCCGACCGTAAGCTCATGATTATCTGCAAACATACGATCCAGCGAAATTTCATTTTCTTTCTCAGGAAAAGCCCCTTTCATAAGACAAACGGTATTCACCCTATCCCGTTCTGCATAAATTCTCACTTTGGCACCAAAATCTGCCTCCTGCTCGACATAAAACTGGTCATACAGAGTGATTCCATGGGACTCCACCGCCCCTTTCTGCGCCTTGTTCATCTTATGCTCTGTCAGAAAATGTCCGTTTTCTATGTTATATTTTTCAAATCCTTCATTATAGGCCCTGATCATACTGTTGTCGGCCACCAGAAATCCGGAAATAAATCCAATACAGAGCACCAGTAGTAAAAAGATGACCAGATACTTTCCAAAGTCGCCCCTAATCTCCCTCGGAAGGCGCTTATTTAATGGGTTCTTCATTATCTGCCTCCTTACCAGTCGAGATCTTCGGCTTTCATTTTATCTTCGTTCAGGTAGTTCTTACGGATCTGTCCGTCCCGGAGCTTCACCACACGGTCTGCCATATTTTTGATCGCATCATTATGTGTAACCATAATAACGGTATTTCCGTACTTCTGGTTCACCGTCTCGATAAGCTTCAGGATTTCCTTCGATGTATTATAATCCAGCGCTCCGGTCGGTTCATCGCAAAGCAGAATATCCGGATTCTTCACAATAGCTCTTCCAATGGCACAGCGTTGCTGCTGTCCTCCTGATAACTGATTCGGGAGCTTGTTCTTATGCTTTTCAAGTCCCAGTGTCCCGATCAGCTCCTCCACATCCAGTGGATGCTCACTTAAATAAGCGCCCACCTCAATGTTTTCCTGTACGGTAAGATTCGGAATCAGATTATACATCTGGAAGATGTAGCCCAGGTGCTTTCTCCGGTATATGGTCAGACGCTTTTCATTCATATCCTCTGTCTTTTCACCATTGATCGTAATGCTGCCTTCATTCGCCCGGTCAATTCCTCCTATAATGTTTAAAAGGGTTGATTTACCGGAACCGGAAGGTCCTAACAGTACACAGAACTCTCCCTTTTCCACGGATAAATCAATCCCCTTCAACACTTCTACAAGGCTGTCTCCCTCGCCAAAGTTCTTTTTAATTCCCCTGATTTCCAAAAACATCATTTTATCCTCCCTTTGCGGTTAGTCTATTCTAACTCGTGGAGTTTGTCAATATCATTTCTACCCGGATAAAAGGATTTTAATAAAAAAATATTTTTTTGCAAAAATCACTTGACCTAAACCTCATTAGATGGTATTATATCATTCGTGGCGTAAGTCAAGCGGAAGTGTCGGAACTGGCAGACGAGCAAGACTAAGGATCTTGTGAGCATTGCGCTCGTGTGGGTTCAAGTCCCATCTTCCGCAGGAAATCAAAAGACTCAGGTTAAAACCTGAGTCTTTTTGATTTATGCCGAGGAGTCCCTTGAACCCATGGTCCAAGGTCTCCTCGGCATTATCATGCCTCGTCGATCGGTTCGGAGGAAAAAAGGTTCCCTGAACCTTTTTTTCTTCCCTCCTCTACAAGGAATTTAATAATTGTTATATTTTATTATCAAATATCTCTCAATCCCTTGAAAACACTAAGTTTATCGCAGGTAAGCTTTCCCTTAGACTTTCCCTTATGTTATATCTTGATGGAACTATGCAGATGTGGATGGATGCTGAAGATTCCTTGAAAATTTGATAATCTAACATCAAAAATGAGTTGTGCAAAGAGAGAAACTATCTCTCTCCATGCACAGCCCACAAAAATTTATACAATATCCATTCTTATTTCATCAATAATACTTTTATCTCTTAACTTGTGAATTTCAGTTCGTGTGATAAAAAACACAATTCCTATCAAAACAAATATACCATCAAACAATGCCGCCCACGGGATATGATACAATACCGGGAAAGCCTTCCGAATGGATAAATTAATAAAAAATGGAATTGCAATTCCAAGTATCACTCCCGGAACAAGTGCATTTAAAACACAAAAAATACTTTCACTATATAACATCCTGCAAAGTGATTTATTTGTCATTCCAACACTCTTTAACACTGCAAACTCACGGCTTCTGATTCTGATATTTGTCGTCAGCGTACTAATTACGCTTGTAAAACCCATGAGAATGAGCAGGATAACAAAGCCATACATCACAATTTCAGCAAGAACTATAGCTATATTGAGCATTTTAATCATAGCATCTGTGCGGGCAATTCTCACGGTATATCCCTGCTCTACATAAGAATCCTCTGCCATAATCGGAAAATATTCATCCATGACACTTCTGGCATATTCTGTATAATCATCTTCATCTGATGGCATACTAAACCAGTCAAAACTCCTCGCATCCGCATCAGGTACGACAATTCTGACCGGATATGGTGTCATTTCCAAAAAACCATATTCCTTTAAATCGGACTGTTCTAAAATACCACCAATTGTAAGTGTGTTCTTCTCATTGGCTGCGTTTATCAGGGAAATCTGTGTCACATCATCTTTAAAAGGTTTTATCGACGTATACTCTCCATTGTCATTATATTGGTAAGTGTTCAGCAAAAGGATACTTCCATATTCTGCGCCTGCCCTGTCACACAGTTTTTTATAGAGTTCATCATCAACGGACACGATTTCTGTCCTTGTTTCCCCATTATCATCAGAAAATTTCGGAACCTGCAGCATATCCTCTGTTAATGTATTTTTATCTAATAACGCATTGTAGGTAAAAGTATCTGCTCCAACACCATATACATCTATCCCGTACTTTTCCAGCTTTTGTGTAATTTCATTATATTGGTCTGATGTAACAGGTCGGCTTATTTTTCTCTCTTCTTTCCCTGTTTTCGCATTTACCTCGATATCGTAATTGGAAGAATAATCCACCATCATTTCTTTTGATTTTGGTGTCATCCATTCTTGAAATTCCTTTGCCTGACCGGATAATCCTCCGGTTAACAGAAAAAGTAAAATCCCAAGTGACAATGCACGTATCGTTGCCTTATAGCCGTATTTGTTTCTTTTCATGTTTTTATAGGCAATTGCAGACTCACATCCAAATATTTTTTGGATAAAGCTGTCTTTTACCTGAATCTCTTTCAAAACTGTACCTGCTCCAATCCCTTTTACACACTGGATAGCAGTAAATTTACCAACCTTTTTAGCTGGTCTGTATGCAGAGAATAATACAATGCAAAACGAAAATACACCTGCAAACAAATATGTCCACACAGATATATGAAAGGGCAGGGAAAAGGTAAAAGGTCTCATAATAATTTCTTTTGCAGCATCATTGATATCGGAAATAAAATGTCCTGTAAATTTCACACTAATATAACCAAGTATAGTTCCTGCAATTAGTCCAAGCGGAATGGCTGTCATACTAAGCCATAAACTCTCATAGATAACACTTGCCCTTATCTGTCTGCCTGTTGCACCAACACATTTTAAAATACCAAACTCCTGAATCCGCTTATTGGCACTAGCAGAAAATATATTGGATATTACCGTAATCGACATTGCTGCAATAAGAAGACCTAAAAGCAGTGCCGGTATTGCAAGCATGAGAGAGTATGCACCCCCATATTCTCCATAATCCGAACCAAGGAAATCAGTAAGCATCTTATTCGCGCTTGTCACAAAGCACATTACAGTTGTAATAAGTGATGTTGCAAGTGCGATCGCAAAAATTCCTGCAATCGTTCTTTTTTTATTCACTTTCATCTGGCTTAAGGCGAGTTGTGCTGTTATTTTCATTACTTCATCACCTCGTCTTTTATGATTTTTCCATCTCCGATCGTGATGATTCGGTTCGCCTTCAGTGCTATTTTTTCGTCATGTGTGACAAGA
>FR902924.1 GCA_000438155.1 Firmicutes bacterium CAG:95 | reverse complement strand
AAGGAAGAGCAGAAGGAAGAGCAGAGGGAAGAGCAGAAGGAAAAGCAGAAGGAAGAGAAGAAGGAAGAGCAGAGGGTAAAGCAGAGGGAAGAGAAGAAGGAAGAGCAGAAGGAAGAGCAGAAGGAATAAAAGAAGGAAGAGAAGAGGGACACCAAGCAGGAATAAAGGAGGGTCGTGAAGAAGAGCGGGAA
Source organism: Firmicutes bacterium CAG:95 (assembly GCA_000438155.1). Classification (GTDB taxonomy): domain Bacteria; phylum Bacillota; class Clostridia; order Lachnospirales; family Lachnospiraceae; genus Suilimivivens. The sequence continues at coordinate 6,564 of FR902924.1, read as the reverse complement.
GCGGGAATCAGACGGTTAATTGAAGACAACCTTGAAGAAAAGAAAACCAAGGAGATCATTATTCAGAAATTGATTCGTTGGTTTTCTATGGATGAGCAGACAGCACAGCTGTATTTGGATAAGTATGCAGACTCGGCAGAGGAAATGGTGCTCGATTGATAAAAATGGTTTACCATGTCTCAATATAGGGTTATAATGAAATAACACAATGGATATACGACAGTCAAGGGGAAAGAGGAATTACAGGAATGACCATTTACATCTGTGATGATTCTAAAAGTGACCTGCTGCGGTTGAACCATCATCTGCAGGAGTATCTGTCACATCAGGATCAGAAGATTACGATAGAATCCTTTCAATCCGGAGAAGAGCTTCTTCGGCGATATGAGGAAACCATGGAGAAGCCATCACTTATCTTTCTGGATATCTATATGGATGATCCGGATGGTATGAGTGTGGCGCATACACTGCGTGAGGAGCATTATGAGGGCGGACTGATTTTTACGACAAGCTCGATGGAGCATGCCATGGACAGCTATAATGTAGATGCCCTGTATTATCTGCAAAAGCCCTATGACCATGAGGATTTCATGAATGCCATCCGCCGCTGCACATCCATCTTTGAAGGAACCTCGAAGCAGTACCGGATCAATGTGCAGGGAAAGGAGCTGCAGATTCCGCTGAGGGATATTCTGTATTTTGAAACAGGCCGCCATGTGACACTGATCCATACGCTTACCGATACCATTTCCATAACGAAAGTTCTGTCCGAGGTCTGCGAAGACTTTGAACAGAATCCGGAGTTCCTTAAGGTGGGACGCAGTTATCTCATTAACCGTCTGTATGTCCGGAATGTGGACCAGGCAGAGATTGAAATGATGAACTCAGCGGTGATTCCGATCCCGGTCCGGCTTCAAAGAGAGATCCGGCAGCAGCTTAAGGAAGACAGGTTCTCAAAGACGTAACGACATGCTCCCATAGATCCAGTGTATCCGGAAAGAGAGCCATCAGGGTATCCTTCCGGTGAGCCCTGGATGCCATTTCCAGTTGATAAAATTTCTCTCCAAGCTCCATGTGCCCGATTCCACGGGACTCGCCCTTTAGCTGGTGAGCCAGATTGGTGAAGGCATCAAATTGGCTGCCTTCGGAGAGAGTTTTCCTGCGTGTAAGCAATAAATCCCTTTTAACATCATATTCTTCTGTAAAGCACTTCAATACTTCCAGATAAAAGCTCCAGTCATTGCCGGCATAGGACAGTCCCTTTGCTACATCAATCCCCATGCGGGAAAGCTGCCCGGTAAGGATTGCGTCACCTGTTGCGGGAACATTTTCGGCAGCTGCTTTTGCTTTATAAGAAATCCCGGTTCCTTTCCGGATATTTTCAATATTTTCATCGGCGAACCGGATGAGATTTTTGGGAAGATATTGATAAATAATCGCTTCCAACTGCTTTCCTTCGACCGGCTTTTCGAGAAAATCATCAAATCCCTCTTTAAGATAAACATCCCGTGCACCCGGATAGGCATTGGCGGTAACGGCAATGACCTTGCTGTCTGTACAGAGATGTCCGCTGCGCTTTTTCATAATATGAAGTGTTTCGATTCCATCGAGCTCCGGCATGAGATGATCCATAAAGATCAGGTCAAAATGACCGGCGGCTATGGCATTTAAGCAGTCTTTTCCGCTTTCTGCAAGGGTGACCTGTACCTGCAGGTATTTTAAGAGCCCCTGGAAGACAAAGCGGTTCATCTGATTATCATCGACTACCAGAATCCTTGCCTCCGGCGCGGTAAAGCGGGGAGGCGCAGGAGAGAGCGTTTCCGGATCTTCCCCGTCTTCTTCCGAAAACCGGGAAAAGCCTCCAAGCTCTGCAGGATCTGCAATCTGTTGGAGCAGCTCAAAGGAAAAGATCGAACCCACACCGTATTCACTGTCTATCATTAATTGGCTTCCCATCTGCTGCAATAGCTGGCTGGCAATCGAAAGACCAAGTCCTGCACCTTCGATATTCCGATTGCGCTTCTCATCCACACGGCAGAAGGCATTGGTGAGGTGGGCAATATCCTCCTTACGGATTCCGATACCGGAATCCTCGACCGATACGGTAATGGATACGGAATCTCCGAGACGCTCTTTCTGGGAAATACATAAACGGACATAGCCTTCATTGGTATATTTCACCGCATTCGTCAGCAGATTAAACAGAATCTGCTGGAATTTCAGATCGTCACCAATCAGTTTTACGGGGAGATGTTCATCAATAAAGATCTCCAGACGGAGATTTTTGTTGTTTGTCTGCAGCCGGATGACATCCAGCGTATTGCTTAACAGTTTACCCGTTTCATACGTAACAGGCTGCAGCTTCTGGTTTCCCTGTTCCATACGGGAATAATCAAGAATGTTGTTCACAAGAGATAACAGGAGGTTGCCGGATTTCTTGATGTTTCCGGCATATACACGGATCTGCGGTTCGCCGGATTCACGCATAATCATCTCGTTCATACCTAACACGGCATGAATCGGGGTGCGGATTTCATGGGACATATTGGCAATAAAGGTACTTTTGGCGAGGTTGGCTTCCTCTGCCTTGCGGGCCATTTCATTCAGCTCCTGAATATGGAGCTGCTGGTTGGTGTCATCGGTTATTTCGATGAGGTAGCCTTGAATGTGGCTTTGTTTTCCCATGGTAAAATAACTGAGCCGGCATTTGAGAATGCGGTCATTTCTGGTATAATACCTCGGTTTATTGCTATCCGGGTTAAAACACAGTACCCAGTTGCCGAATTCTTCATACAGAAATTCCTCTTTTGGGGGAATCTTATGATCCATCAGGAGACGTTCAAGCTCCGGAAAATATTTTCTGGCGACTTCATTGCTTCCGATGTATTTTCCATGGCGGCTGAACGATACATAACCATATTCGCGGCGTTCCTCCCGGATGTGTTCGGCATTAATAGACAGGTCATAAAGATTTGTTCTGCGGAACAGCACAAATAAAAGCACCATATTCAGCACATAGGCAAAGGGAAGAAGCTGGATTTCACATATGGTAAAGCTTTCGATGGCATACACAGCAATACAGAACAGCTCCGTAGCCAGAAGGAAAAAGGTATTGATATAAGAGACCTTATTTTTATTTCGGAAGGCATAGACCATAACGCCGAGATCAATGACTACATAAACCACAATCAGGCAGGTATAAAGAATATGAGCCGGTCCGTCCTGTGTGATGAGGAAGGTGACACCATGACGCCGGACAATGGAGACATTGCTGTAATAAATGGTGCTGTAGCCGCCGGTATAGGCAAGCCCCAGAACTACAAATCCGGCAATGGACATGGCAGTAACCATAAAGGCCGGAACCTTGATCCGGCAGAACTGGGCAACCGCAAGGAACATAAATAAGGTAAGGAAGGTTCCGTCCAGATAGGCAATCCGGTTTGCTAAAAGAGCCTCCTCCAGATTGTGTGACATGGCAAGCTGCCAGTAACCGAAGTTGACAATTGCGGTAGTCATGGTAGAAAGTACGTGATAATTTCCGCGATACTGGCTGGTTGCGGCGAGAGTCAGAATTAACAACAAAACAGAGAATGCAAAGGCTGCAAAATACAAAGCGACCATGAAAAAGTTTCCCTCCTCATTTTCCTGCGTATACTAGTATAATACAAAAAGGGAGTACAATTACTCCCTTTTTGTATATGTGGTTTACAGATAAGCTGTGAAATAATTCTGCATTACTGAATAATTACATATAATTATATGCTTATGTGCTTAATTACATTGCATCAACAACAGAGTCAAGAACCTCTAACAGAGCAAGAATGGAATCATTTAATACTTCAGCATCCTCTTCTGTGATGGTGTCCTGGGAGATTTCACCCATCTGGGTCATAATATCCTGAGTTTCGTTCAGAGCTGCTTCGATGTCGTCGTTCTGTTCTACTTCGTCAGACATATAAGCGTCTGATACAGCATCATAGGCTTCGGATAATGCAGCAAAGTTGTCCTGTAAGGTGGCGAAGGATTCATCGGAGCATCCCTCGGAAGCTGCGTCAGCAGAAGCGTCTGTTTCAGTCATACCATCAACGAGTAAGGATAAAGCATCTAAAATGTCAAGCATTGCGGAATTCAGAGTTTCAGCATCTTCTTCGGTAATGGTATCCTGGGAGATTTCACCCATCTCATTGATTACATCTGCAGCCTGGTTCATTACATCCTCGATGGAATCGTCAGCTTCAATCTCATCGCTTTCATACAGATCCTTAACAGCGTTGTAAGCTTCTACCATGCTTGCGTAATTGTCCTGTAAAGCGGAGAAGGTTTCATCGGAACACATTCCGTCTGCTGCGGAATCCTCTGCGGTATCCTCTTCCTCTACAACTTCCTCAGCTGCGGTGTCGGTGCTGGTCTCTTCAGAGCCGCCGCCACATGCGGTAAGCATGGACATTACCATAGCTCCTGTCAATAATACTGCTAATAACTTCTTTTTCATAATAAATTTCTCTCCTTTTCTTTTCGATTGCCGCCCCTAACGGCACTTTTTGCATTTTAACCGCATTATCAGGAAAAAGCAAGGGCATCTGCCAAATTGTAATCAAAAGTGCCAGATTGTGTAACAGTTCAGCCATGCAGAAATGATTGTATAAGATGACCGTGGGAGCTTGCTCACGAAGGACAGCTTATACAATCATTTCTATAGGGCAGACGCCCGACATGAAATAAGCTGCCGGAAAGTAAGTATCTTTGTCAGCTAAACTGTACAATCCGGCAGCTTATGAATGAGCATGGCTGAACGTTTACACAGCCTGTAAACCATAAACCCAGATAGATATCGACAATTTCCGGAGCGCTTTTTTATAGTTTCCCAACCACTGCTATGCTATAAACATCATAGAAGAGGAGAGAACTTTATGAAAAAAACATATGTAACAGACATGACAGTAGGAAAGCCTTTGGGATTACTGGTATCCTTTATGCTTCCTTTATTAATAGGAAATATCTTTCAGCAGTTGTATAATATGGTGGATTCTATCATTGTAGGACAATATGTCGGTGCGGATGCGCTTGCTGCCGTTGGTGCAACGGGATCCTTGAATTTCCTGATCTTCTCCCTGTGCGGAGGTATGGCGAACGGCACCGGTGTGGTTATTTCCCAGCATTTTGGCGCAGGAAAGAACGATCAGGTGAAGAACACCATCATCAACGCGGCTTATATCATGCTGTTCTGTGCGGTCCTGATGGGAGGCATTGGCGTCATTTTTGCAAGAAAGATTCTGATCTTTTTAAATACACCGGATAACATTCTGGACAGCTCGACCTTATATATGACGATTATCTGCTTTGGAATTCTGGGTGTGAGCCTTTACAATGCGGTATCTGCTATCCTGCGTGCGGTAGGAGATTCCAAGACACCGTTGTATTTTCTGATGGTATCGAGTGTGGTTAATATTGTACTGGACTTATTGTTTATCCGTGGCTTTTCCTGGGGGGTGGCAGGCGCTGCGTTCGCAACCATTATTGCGCAGCTGATCTCCGGTATCGGAAGCCTGATTTTCGCTCTGGTAAAGAATCCGTTCTTCAGGATTGAAAAGAAATACCGTTCCCTGAACCGTGGAATTATCTGGCAGTGTATCCGTATGGGTGTGCCGCTGGCCTTTCAGAGCTCACTGATTGCGATTTCCTGTGTGGCACTGCAGAGCGTTGTGAATACCTTTGGATCAGTCGTGGTTGCTGCCTTTACTGCTACAAGCAGGATTGAACAGCTGGTACAGCAGCCTTACAATTCCCTGGGTATGTCGGTTTCTACCTATACCGGACAGAACATCGGTGCCGGTCAGCTGGAGCGTGTGAAAAAGGGTTACCGGATAGCATTCCTTTTAATGGCTGTCTTTTCCTTTACCATGCTTCCGCTTGCACAGTTCTTTGGCAATCCGATCATGCGCCTGTTTGTCAGTGAGCCTGAGGTTATTGAAATGGGAGCGCATGCCTTAAAGCTTACGAGCTGGTTTTACCTGCCGCTTGGCATGATTTATATTACGAGAGGTCTGTTAAACGGAGCCGGAGATGCAGCCTTTGCATTTATGAATGGAATCATCGAAATGATGGGAAGAATCTGCTTTGCAAAGCCGTTAACCCTGATCCCGCAGGTCGGAGTCTGGGGCGTATGGCTGGCAACTGCCTTTACCTGGCTGCTGACCGGAGTACTCACGTTTCTACGGTATTTACAGGGTAAGTGGAAGAAGCATGTTACTCCAAAGGAGACCGGGCAGGAGGAGCTTGTTGAGGTCTGATCAGAGGATCCGGTTGAGTTCGCAATAATATGATGAGCATCAGTAAGGGGGATCGCTTATGGCGGTCCTCCTGTTTTGATTCTATAAAGCAAAAGCTCCGTAGGGGTGCGCAGCTCGCGGAGAAGAAATTCGTTGTTTTGCAACACTGTGTGCGCGAAGAGTTTGTAAGCGAATCCTTTAATAATCAGGAAAACAATTCTGTACATTCCTCTTACAAATCGTTATTATGTAACTATTCAGAGCCATGCAAAATCTGATAAATATGATCGAAATG
>FR902923.1 GCA_000438155.1 Firmicutes bacterium CAG:95 | reverse complement strand
GAAAAAAAGCCGTCGTAGAGCAGAGGTATTTTCACACGCCTATGAAGCGAATGCGCAGATATTATCTAAGGGGGATCGTTTACTTTTGCTAATGCGATTGCAATATTGCTGATTATAGCCGGCATAGGACAATTAGTTTTTAGAGAAAATGCAAAACGGAGGTGTAGCATGAAAAACAAGAACCTTAGAGATGATTATTTTGAAAGCAATTTTTGGTGCGAGGAGAATATGGACCATCCCGGAAATATGAATAAGGTCATCTTATCTACTAAATACTTAGTGTGATAGAGTGGCTTTTTTGATAATCAAAACAGAAATGCCTAAAATATAAAAATAGGCAAATTGCGGTATTCTATGATTAACATCGCATTTAAAAATATTCAACAGATAAAATAAATGTGGAAAATATTGAAATTTCATTTTGAATGTAGTATTATGATTCTAGAATAAATCTATGTAAAGCAGAGTGTTTGATATGATGAATATTTCAGAAAAAAAGAGGCTATATACGACCACTGAGCTATTGAGTATGGGTGCAACTTACTATGAAATTGAAAAGATGGTCAATGCTGGAATCCTTTATAAACTGGATAAAAGTGTATATGAGACAGTGAAATATAGTGGTGAAGAGTCCGATTTTTACTATGCCATGGCATATGCTCCAAAAGGCGTAGTATGTCTGATGAGTGCTGCAGTTCATTACGGCCTTTCTACTTACAGACCAAGCGAAGTGGATATAGCGATTCCGAGGAATCATAAGGTATCAACGCTACCTGAATGGCCGCCCCTGCATGTTGTATCTTTTACCGGGGACAGGTATAGTGTGGGCATAGTTGAACAGATTGAGGATGATAATAAATATAATATTTATGATATTGAGAAAACCATAATTGATATTCTCTTTTATCGCAACAAGGTTGGGATAGAGGAAACAAAGGAAATTCTTATTAATTATTTGGGTCGGTCTGATAGAGATTTGAACAAGCTGCACGAATACGCGCAAAAGCTAAGATGTGAAAAAATACTACGAACTTATTTGGAGGTTCTTATTTAATGAATGCTGAATCAGTTAAAGCAAGACTTAAAAATGTTGCTATGGAGACTGGACGAACATTTCAGGATCTTTTGGGATCATATGGAATGGAAAGAACACTTTATAGATTATCAATTTCAGACTATCGTGAGAAGTTCACGCTAAAGGGCGGTATATTCTTGTACGCATTATATGATGGAGATTATCCAAGGGCAACAACAGATATCGACTTATTGGCGAGGGGAATAGGAAACGATATTGATGAGATGAAAACGGTGTTTACGCACATATTTTCTATCACAACAGATGATCCATTAAAGTTTGATTGGGAATCATTGGATGTTAAGTCAATTACGGAATTTAAGGAATATCATGGAGTTAATGTGTCTATAACCGCATTTATGGATAGGACACGTATTCCAGTTTCGATAGATATAGGATTTGGAGATGTAATATACCCTGATAGGATACTTATGGATTTCCCGGTACTATTATCAGAAGATGCTCCGGAAGTATATGCATATTCTTTATATTCAAGCATTGCGGAGAAGTTTGAGGCAATGGTTTTATTGGGATATGATAATAGCAGATTTAAGGATTTTTATGATATTTATGTGAATGCACAGAAATATGATTTTGATGGTCAAATATTGGTAGAAGCCATAAAGGAAACCTTTGATCATAGGGGAACTTCATTACATACAATAGTTGCATTTAATCCAGAATATTCCGACGATGCGATACGATTATCACGGTGGAAGAGCTTTGTGAAGAAAAAGAAGGTTTCTTTAGATGTTACTCTTCCGGAAACCATAGAGGTTATTAAGCAATTTCTGCTTCCTGTAACAAATGCGATAGAAACAGGAAGAAGCTTTGATGCAAAGTGGGATAGCAGGGAACAGCAGTGGAATGATAATTGCCAATAAGATGATATAGCAGAACAGGAGGGCGAAGTTTATGAATATTGAAGCATATGATATTGATTCATTACGAAAGTTGGTTCGCTCATTACAGAACGAAAATACTGTTCTCAAAGCTCAATTACAAAAGGCTAATATACCATATGAAGATTATAGTCACTTTGAGGAAAAGATAGAAAACCTGGAAAACTATGATCCGGACCAAGGCGAAAGAATTATCAATCCGGAATATATAACAGATGACATGGCAAAAAGGTATTTTGCCATGTTTTGGGGACGGCAGGATGTATTTGCAAAGAGAGGCAAGAATGGCGGATATTTTCCTCAATGCAATAATCGTTGGAATAACACTCTGTGCCCTAAACAAAGAGGCGAAAAAGTATTCTGTGATGAATGTGAAAATACACAGTGGACACCATTAGAACTGTGGAGAATTAAGGAACACCTAAAGGGCACTAAGGAAGATGGAACCGATGTGCTTGGTATTTATCCGTTATTAGCAGATGGTACTTGCAGATTTATTGTATTTGATTTTGATAATCATGAAAAAGGTGCAGAACAGACAGATTATGCTAACGTTGATAATGAATGGCATGCAGAAGTAGATGCGCTTAGGAAGATGTGTGAGCAAAATGGAATAAAGCCATTAGTGGAGCGTTCACGTTCCGGCAGAGGTGCACATGTATGGATATTTTTTAAGAAACCGATATCGGCATCACTAGCGAGAAACTTTGGTTTTCTGTTGCTTGATAAGGGTGCTGCGACGGTTAACATGAAATCATTTCATTATTACGACAGAATGTATCCTTCCCAGGATGTTGCCAGCAGTATAGGAAATCTTATTGCTCTTCCTTTGCAAGGACAAGCAGTAAAGAATGGTAACAGCGCGTTTGTGGATGAGAATTGGAATGCTTATCCTAACCAGTGGGAAGTACTCTTGCATGGCACTGAAAAGCTTGGTGCCCTGGATATTGAAGCTTACATGGAAAAATGGCAACAGGAATTGGCAGAAGCACGCGGAAGACTTGCAAGCCCAGATAGTTCCAATAGGCCTAAACCATGGAAAAAGAAATGTGAGTTTCTTAAGGCTGATGTTGTAGGTAAACTACATTTGGTTTTATCGGATGGACTGTATGCGGATACTTTAAATATAATGCCAAGATTACAAAATCAAATCCGAGGCATGGCAGCCTTTGATAATCCTGAATTCTATAAGAATGCCAGAATGGGATATTCTAATTATTACAATTTTAGCGCTGTCTATCTTGGAAAAGATGTTGATGGGTATATTCAGGTGCCAAGAGGACTTAGAGAAAGTATTCTCGATGAATGTGGTAAAGCAGGAATTGCAGTTGATGTGTCGGATCAAAGAGAAAAAGGTCGCCCGATTCGTGTTTCATTCAAGGGTGATTTGAGAACGCAACAGGATTTGGCAGCACAGAGGCTATTGCAGCATTCAGAGGGCGTTCTTCAGGCGGCTACAGCATTTGGGAAAACGGTTGTGAGTAGTTATTTAATATCTGAGAGAAAAGTAAGTACCTTGATATTGCTTCATAGCAAGGATTTGCTTTCTCAATGGGTAGAAGAATTACAACGTTTTTTATGTATAGATGAAGAACCGCCTGAATATGAAACAAAAACTGGCAGGAAGAAGAAACGTGATAGTGTTATAGGAATTCTTCATGGCAGCAAGAATACATTAACCGGAATTATTGATGTTGCTATGGTGCAATCACTTAGCAGTAAGGATAATCTGACAGAAATATTAGATTCTTACGGAATGGTAATAATGGATGAATGTCACCATGCAGCTTCTACATCTTCGATGGAAGTACTGCAGAAAGTCAAAGCTAAATATGTATATGGAGTATCTGCTACTCCAAAACGTGGTGACAGCATGGAAAAAATTTTATATATGCTTTTAGGACCGCTCAGACACAAGTTTACTGCTCTTGAGCGTGCTGCAGAACAGGGAATAGGACATTTCTTTGTACCTAGATACACTAGGGTAGTTGATAATTCTGAATCGAAGGATGATATCAATAAAGCTTATGCGCTTATTACATCAAGTGAAGTACGTAATAATATGATTGTCGAAGATGTAAAATCCTGTGTAAAAGAGGGAAAGACACCGGTTATACTAACACGAATGAAAGAGCATGCCAAAACCTTGGCAGACAACCTGAAAGGTTCTGCGGACCATGTATTTATTCTTTATGGGGATAATTCAGATAAAGAGAATCTTGAAATACGTACAAAATTAAAACAGGTTCCTAAGAACGAAACACTAATATTAGTTGCAACAGGACAGAAAATTGGTGAAGGCTTTGACTTCCCGAGACTCGATACCTTAATGCTTGCGGCGCCGGTATCTTTTGAGGGACGTTTGGAACAGTATATTGGCAGACTTAACCGTGATTTTGAAGGAAAAGAAGCAGTATATGTTTATGACTACGTTGATTCTCATGTAAGATACTTTGACCGTATGTATGGAAAGCGTCTGAGAACGTATAGAAAGACTGGATTTTCATTATGGACCGGAGAAATCAAATCTAAACAGATTATAAATGCAATATATGATTCAGGTAATTATATAGAAAAATTTGAGCAGGATTTGGTTGAGGCAGAAAAAGAAATTATCATTTCAAGCCCGGATATACGTGCTGAAAAGATTGCAAGGTTTATAAAAATTGTAAAAGAACGTCAGGAAAAAGGGGTTAAAGTGACTGTCATTACACTTAATCCAGACAACTCAATGTATGGAAATGCAGCAGTATATTATGAGCTAATTTGTGAAATGCAGGGTGTTGGAATAACTGTCGTTGAAAAAGAAGAGATAGACGAGCATTTTGCTGTAATTGATAATCAGATTGTATGGCATGGAGGTATGAATCTTTTAGGCAAGGAAGATGTCTGGGATAATTTGATGCGTATAAAGAATGTAGAGGTTGCAGCTGAATTGCTTGAGATATCTCTTGGGAATGTTGATAACTAAGACTGTTGGAGTTGGAAAAATAATGAAGATAGAATTTGGAGATTTTGAATTTACAGAATGCTGGGACGGAGTTTTATACAAAAAATTGTCTGGTTACCCTGAGATGACGGATTGGGAAATACAGACAGTCCTGGATTTTATAAAATACGAAAAAGATAATGGCCGCGAATGCGAGCTGGTTGGAGATGAAAACATACTTGCTAAAGTGCGAGATGCTATTGCAGATCGAAATAGAGCTAAGGTATCTGTACCCGAGAAGATTACAGAATGTACAGCATGTCCGACATATAAAGGATGTATGACTGATTTGGTGTGCCACACTTCACCAGTTGAAAATGCAATTAAAATATTGGAATGCGGTTCACTACTTTCACCGGTGTTAGCAAGGAAGATGAGTGCAGCTGAGCTTGCTAAAGAAGCAAGAAATGCAGCCAATGATCCTGAAGATTACTTTGATTATATTATGTTTGCATGGGGAAACTGTCAGGCAGGAGACCGACTTGTGATGGAAAGGAAACTCGGCCGTTTTCCTGATGATAAAGATTTAAGTATAGGTTTTACTCCCGGAGTCAGATTTTTCTTTAAATATAATGAAATAGTTAAGCATCCCAATGCAGTATTTGAGGGTGTGTTGCCTTTAAAAATCAAAAATGAAGTTGTGTTAGCGGACTGGATACATGCAATTATTGTTCCGGAAAAGGAGAAGAATAGGATTGAATCATATGTACCGGAAGCACTGAAGGAAAAGGTATATTACATCGAAAATGATTGTTCTGATATATGGGAATGGTCAGAAAAGGTATATGAGTATGCCAAGAATATAGATTCATAAAATGGAATCTATTATGGGGAGGGAATAGAATTGTTTACCAATGAAGATATTCTTAGGGTTGCGCTGGAACAGTCGGCAATAGACTCAAATTGTAACTGGGAAGATTTTTTGAAAAAAGATAATGTGATAGTTACTTCTGTGGCAAACCCGTCTGCAAGAAGATACTTAAAGCTTCCACATGTGTGTGATTTAACCACTTATGGAAATAATATAGTTGCTACCATTTCAGAAGAGTATAGGGACATTGTGGAAAAGTATATTAGTAAATATGCTGTGGAGCACTGTTTTGAAACACCAAATATGCATGTTCTCAATGATGCATTCAGACCACATGGACTTGGGGTATGCTTCATGGCTGAGTATTTTTTACCTGATATGGATGTACTTAAGCCTTTGCCATGCAAGTTAGAGACAAAAGTACTTGAGCAGCCAGATTTTGCAGATTTGTATAAGCCTGAATGGAGTAACGCCCTATGCGAGGATAGAAAGCATTTAGATGTGCTTGGAGTCGGAGCATATGATAATGGAAAACTTGTTGGACTGGCAGCTTGTTCAGCTGATGGTGATACTATGTGGCAGATAGGAATTGACGTATTGCCGGGGTATAGAAGGCAGGGAATTGCATCGGCACTCACAAGCAAGCTTGCCATAGAGATTCTTGAAAGAGGTAAGGTACCATTTTATTGCTGTGCATGGTCTAATATCAAATCAGCAAGGAATGCGATTAAGAGCGGATTTAGGCCTGCATGGGCGCAAATGACGGTAAAACCTCTTGAAATGATTAACGAAATGAATGGAATAAAATAGTATAAGATGGAAAAGTATGGTGTTTTGGAAATAGCGGCAGATTATTGCAATAAAGGTAAATTGGAGGAATGGATTCAGCTTTTTCTTCGCAATGATGGACATAACATTGCTTTGGCGGAGGGGCTGTTAAAAGAAAAACGCTTTTATACAGGAATAATTCTGTTTGAGCTTTCGTTATTAAATAATATCAGAGCCGGAGCCCCGGAGTACTTGACCGAGGAAAATGATATAGAATACTTTTTCAGTCATGTTAATGAGATGATGAACGCGGTAGATAATTGGAATCCGCCGCCACTTATTATTGAGTACAAGGATGACGGTAGTTTTTACGTCTGTGATGGTAGATATCGACTGGAAATGTTTAGGCAAAAGGAAGCGAAGTCTGCTCCTGCTATTGTGTGGGCAACGGGAAAAGAAAATTTTGATAGATTACAGGAGATTATAAAATGTTAGGAATATGTTCTGCATGTGGAAACACAGAATGGGATAAAGAGGTTACAGGAAATGTGATAAAGTGCCCTAAATGTGGTAATGAGTGGAAGTTTGATAAGTTACCTATATTTTTCCTGACTGGTTGTAGCGGAGTTGGTAAAACAACCACAGCAATTGAATTTCAGAAAATAACGGATGAGTATGTGATCATTGATGCTGATTGGCTTCGGAATATTGCCTGGCCACAAAATGATGAAGAAGAAAATGATTTTATTGAACAGGTATATTCTGTTTCAAAGAATATATCTCAATGCAAAAAGCCTGTAGTGTGGACTATGGCAGGTGGTATTGACAGATTGCATCATACATACGGGAAAAGATTTTTCTCTGAAATAAAAGTTTTGGCACTTACAGCTGAGCCGGAGGTTCTTAGAAAACGGATGACAGAAGGCAGAGGGATAGACGATGCGGGTTGGATTCAAAGCTCAATCGATTATAATAATTATTTTAGGACTCATGACACTTTAGGAGATACAGAGTTTGATACATTAGATTGCACAAACGGGACTCCTACGGAAATTGCAAAAAAGGTTCTTGAATGGCTGAGAGATTGAAATTGATTAATATTAAGAGGAATTTAGGAGGGAATCATAAATGGCATCGGATTGTACAGTAGCCATTGATAATGGGTATATTAATATACGCGTTGGAGCAATTATTATGAAAGGTAACAAATTTCTGATGGTTGGTAATCAGAAGGATGAGTACCTTTATTCTGTTGGCGGGCGTATCCAGTTTGGAGAAAGTGCTGAGGAGGCAGTCGTTCGAGAAGTGTTTGAAGGGACAGGTGTGAGACTGGAAGTGGATCGTCTTGGATTTGTTCATGAAAATTTTTTCTATGGTGATTATGGTAAAAAAGAAGATAAATTAATCTATGAGATTTCATTTTTCTTTTATATGAAAACACCGGATGATTTTGAGCCGGTATGTGATAGTTTTACTGATGATGAGTCAAAAGAAAGGCTTATATGGGTAGATGAAAAAAGTGATATAACTTACTATCCTACATTTTTTAGGGAAGAACTTAGAAATCCCAGTTCCTCTGTAAAACATATTGTTACTGATAATAGGAAATAGAATTGATATTCTTTTTTTAGGCTCAATGAGATGATAATGTTTATGAGCAAAATATACCTAATATGAGGAAAAACATATAAGAATAGGGATATGTTCAAATGAGCATATCCCTGATTTTTTATTTTCTTTTGCCTCTTCCGTTACCTTTTGGCACCTTAAATGCGTCTGAATATCTCTGAAGAATTTCTGTAAAGGTCTTGAATTCATATGGCTCCATCTTTGTGAAGTTAATCTTAAACATCTTACTGTACATAATCATTTGAGCCTGTGTAGCATTATCTGTTTTCTGAATCTGTTCAAAGGCCTCTTCAATCTCATCAACTTCTGTTGTGTCATTTCCGGTATTGGAATCCTTTTTATGAGCTTCTTTAATATCCTTTGCAATCCCGGCGATATCGCTACCGAGAAGATTTGCAAAATAGTCATCTTCCTTGATGGTGGCTGCTTCAAGGGTTTTCATATAATGGTCGGTGGTGCTTGTCCCTTTTTCTTGAAGTTTTGCTCTGGTAAATTCAATGTATTTATTCATGTTGTGAATCTGCATAGCGGCCAGATTATCAACATAAATCTCCATATCTGACATGAAATTAGCAAAAGCAGGATTCTTAATCAGCTCACAAATAAGCCTGACATTTAAATCACCGCTTTTCAGTATTTACACAGTGGCATCATCGAGACCAAGTTCATCAACCGGAAATAGATGCTGTTCTTTATTATCCGTCATACCAAGCAGATAGTCCGTCGTTACTCCATAATACTTTGCCAACAGAGAGCGGATGGAAGGTATCTGTATAGTACCATTGACCCGGTTACAAAGAAAAGAAAGTTTCTGTACAGTTGGAAACTTGAAAAGAACGATAAGTTACCAGAGGGGAAAAAGCCAGACCTGTCATTAAGGGAAAAGGAAAAGCTTCTGGAGCGTGACTTGGCAAATGGGGTATCCCTGTCAGGTGGGGATATGACAGTGTTAGAGTTGGTTGAAAAATACATCAGCCAGAAGATAAATGTTCGTCCTACCACTTCGGCAGGTTATAAGACAGTAGTCAACCTTTTGAAAAGGGATGCGCTTGGAAAGGTAAAAATTAAACAGGTTAATACCATGGATGCCAAGTCATGGATTATAAAGCTTCAATCAGTGGATGGAAAGAGTTACAGTTCCATTCATACGGTTCGTGGAGTTGTAAGACCTGCGTTCCAGATGGCATACGAAGCGGACTTAATTCATAAGAATCCCTTTGATTTTGACTTACATAACTTCTTAATCAATGATTCGGTAAAAAGAGAAGCATTGACAGGAAAACAGGAAAAAGACTTCTTGCAGTTTGTCAAGCAGGATGAACATTTCAGTGAGTGCTACGATGGAATGTATCTTCTCTTACATACAGGACTTCGTATTGGGGAATTCTGTGGACTTACCTTGAAAGATATTGATATGCAAAAGAAAACAATCAACGTTGACCACCAGTTACAGTATGTTGGTAACAAAGGGAAATACATCGAGAAAACGAAAACGGACGCAGGAACGAGGGTATTACCCATGTCGGAAGAAGTATATGAAGTAATGAAACGGGTGTTGGCAAACCGGAAGAAACCGAAGATTGAAATATGTATTGACGGCTATACAGGTTTTCTGTTCTTGGATAAGCGTGGAATGCCTATGATGCCTTATCAATGGGAGAAGCGGTTTCAGCGTTCTGTTGAAAAATATAACAAGATATATCGGGTGCAACTTCCAAAGATAACACCCCATGTCTGCCGCCATACATTCTGTACGAATATGGCAAAGAGGGGAATATCCGTAGAAATCCTGAAATATCTTATGGGACATACGGATATCAGTGTGACTTTAAATGTTTACACGCACTTAAAGTTAGAGGATGCGGAGAAAGAAATAA
>FR902922.1 GCA_000438155.1 Firmicutes bacterium CAG:95 | reverse complement strand
TTATAGGGATGATTCAATAATTATTTTTGCATGAAAAAGGGTGCGAAGCACCCTAGTCCGTCAAGGGGTTCAAATGGGCCGGTGGACCATTACTCTGAACCGACCGAAGCGAAGCGTCTCTCCCGGCGGGTCCATAGATGTGTTGTGACATATCGTATTGGGTTATTATCTGTCACGCTTCTTTCAGATATCGTAGCTTTGCTACGAAAAGAAAAATTGAATTTGTAAAGAAATCAGCAAGGGCTGAAAAAAGGAATCGAGAAATCGGTTCCTTTTTTGTTATGGTGACAAGGAAAATGCAACATGCTTGCATGTTTACATTTGACGACCACTAATCAGCACCACAGCGTGCAGAGCGCGTTGTGGCGCTGGCACGGATAAGGAGGAAATTGAGATCGAAAAGAAAAAAGTGAGAGCAACCAGGACAAACGGTCGCAAAGACAGTAATGGTGTATTCAAGGCAGGTCATAATGACCAGTCATTTAATCTTGAAAATGCAGAGCATGTTGATGCTGACAGGAGCAAATGGAATGTTTACTGGGATTATCTGCAAGGATATGATATAACCTTGCAGATGAAAATGGAGTCCGACCGGAAAGACAATATTTATTTGATTATTTGATGAAGTTGAATACCTTTATTATCACAAACAATTCGGAGATTTCATAGATGCACAAAATGAGAGGCATCGAAAACGGAATGGAGTACTATCTGGATGATGGAGAAACGAAAGATTTTATGCTTGAATCCCATATCCGTATGTTAAGCTGTTAAAAACAGTCAATAAAAAATAAAGTAAGAAAATAAAGCAAAAAAGAATCGAGGAATCGGTTCTTTTTTACTTTTGTAAACCCACGATCCTGATTCATGTTAATACAAAAACAGTTGATAAAGCAGAGAAAGAAAAATAAAAACTAATAAAAACAGAGAATAAACGGAGAGTTAATAGAGAATATTAAAGAAAAAATGGAGAAAATGAGAAAAACCAATTGACAGATTTTCTGAAAAGGTGTATTGTGAGTATAACAATTCAAAAAGGGAGAGAAATATGAGTACTATACGGGATGTGGCTCAGAAAGCCGGAGTATCAGTATCAACTGTATATAAAGTTTTTAGTGACAGTTATAAAACGCGTGATGAAATCAGAGAACGTGTACTTAAGGCGTGTGAAGAACTGAACTATTCGCACCATTCCATGATAAAGAAGCGTAAGCTTCTGGGCATGATGTTTAGTGAGGTTACGAACTCTTTTACCAATACATTAATGCAGATGATCATTGATGAACTGGGTGATGAATATGATATTGTCACTTTGTATAGCAACGAGGATCTGACAAGGGAAAAGCAAAATATAACCTGTCTGGAACAGATGAAGGTTGATGCGCTTATTTTTGCAACAGTTTCGAACCAGGAGTATCCGGAAATTAATAAGATGATCAGCGATGGCAAACCGGTAATACAGTTTTTTATGCAGACACATCCGGGAGCAGATGCGATTTTATTTGACGATGAATTAGGTACCTATCAGGCAGTAAAGTATCTTATTCAAAATGGACATAAAGATATCTTGATGTTATACAAATACAGAATAGGATTTCCACAGAGAAGCAATGGATATAGAAAGGCCTTTGAAGAAGAGGGATTAGAAGTGGATGAGCGTTATTTATATGATATTCCATATAATGACAGCATCCGTGGAGTAATTCAGAATAAGATCCAGGAATTAAAGCCATCTGCAATTCTGGCGGTAAATGAAATAATTGCAACATCTACAGTATGTGCTTTAAAGGAAATGAAGCTTATGGTTCCACAGGACATCAGTCTGATCATATATGATGATCTCCCGTGGGCAGCAGCCTCTAAGCTTACAACGATAGGTCATGCATTCGATTCGGCAGGATCACTTTGCAAAAATATATTAATGGAAATAACAGGTCTTGAGAAGAAACATACTCCAGTCCGGCTTGTGATTGATCCGATGCTTATAGTGAGGGATTCTGTAAGAATTTTAACTAAATAAAATGTAACTATTCAGAGCTATGCAAATTTATATAATGTACATCGAATGCTTGCATTCGTAAGGACATTATTAAATTTATATGGCGAAGTAACTACATGAGCAAAGGGAACTGCACAGCAGTGAGCTTGCAAATGGAGTTCTGAATAGTTAAAAAATGTGAATTAAGACATTACTCCGGAGGTATGTTTTAATTGCAAAAGAATTGTGTACTTTCCAGACAGAGACAGGTATTAGTGAAGGATATGGCATGATTTTGGCGCAAATAGAATTTAAGTCATGAAACAAATGGGAGGAAAAATAATGGTAAAACGTATAATGGGTTTAATCCTGACAGGAACAATGATAATGTCATTACTGGCATGTGGTAAAGCGGATACTGATACTGCGAAGACAACGCAGAGCGACAGCAATAGTAGCATCAGCAGTAGTAGTGAAGATGCGAGTAACAGTGAGGGCGATGTGATTACCTTTACATTTGCAGAGCATGTTGCGGATATTGAAAATCAGGCACCGCAGGTATATGCAGTAGTACAGGAATTTATGAAACAGAATCCTGATATTAAAATCGAAATGACGGGGGCTGCACAGGATGAGCACACCCAGAAAATCAAGCTGGCATCCCAGTCCGACAGCTTGCCGGATCTTTTCTATTCATTAAAGGGTGATGCTGATGCATTGGCTGAGGCTGGAATGCTGGCAGATCTTTCAGAGGATATTCTTAATGATCAGGAATTCGTGGACGGATTTCTACCCGGTATGCTTTCAGTAATGGAAAAGGATGGAGCTATTTATGGATTGCCTGCAGAGATTTTCTGTAATGGGATCTGGTATAATAAAGCATTGTTTGATCAGTGTGGCCTGGAAATTCCTGTAACCTATGAAGACCTCATGAACTGTGTTAAGGTTTTCAATGAAAATGGAATTGTTCCAATGGCAAGAGGAACAAAGGATGTATGGAGCAGCTGGTCCCTTATGACAATGCATTGCAGATATGGTTTCTTTGATCATATTGATGGAATCCTTAGTGGAACAGATAAGTGGCTGAATGATGACTATTTACGGTTTTATGAAAAACTGCAGGATATGGCAGAGCAGGGAACATTCCCGGATAATGCTTCTTCAATAGGATACTGGGAAGCTACAGAAATGTTTCTTGGCGGACAGGCAGCAATGTTTGACAGTGGTGCGTGGGATACAAAGAAATTTGATGAAAGTGACCTTAAGGATAGCATTGGCTTCTGGTGGGGACCGACATTTGAAGATGGAGTTGGAAATCAGGAAATTTCAATGAAAGCACCTTCTCACCCATATTGTGTATCAGCCAAGACCAAAAAAGAAGATCCGGAAAAATATCAGGCTATTATTAAATTTTTAAAATTCTATTATGGTCCTGAGGGAACGGAAATTATTGCAGCAGAAAATCAGAGTGTACCGGTTACCCGTTATGAAGGAGAAATTGATGCTGATAAGTATCCGGTGTTTGCGAGAGTGATTGAACGGATGAATGATGATTGGGAAAGTCCTGATACCTGTCCTAATATGAAACTGCCCGGACAATTTGAAACTACATATTTCGAGAGTATGGTTGGTGTTATCAATGGTATTTATACACCGGAAGAAGCTCTTCAATTTCTAGATGATCAGACGGAAGCGCAGGGTATTATAAATAAGTAATTAGCATAAATGATCTGTCAGAGTCTAAGCATTCTGGCAGATCATTTTTAGTGAGGTGAGAAATTTATGCATTGGTTAAGTAAAAAAAGCACAAAAATTATCATGATTATGCCGGCAGTAATTTTGTTCACTGTTTTTTTTCTGGCACCTATTTTTATCAGTGTCTATTATAGCTTTACAGATTTCTCCGGAATTGGAGCAGCAAAATTTATCGGTTTTAAAAATTATCAGGTATTGCTGAAAGATAAATTCTTTTTTATTGCTTTGAAGAATACGTTTATTATTTTGATTGGTATAACAATTACCATTCTGCCGTTGTCATTTATTGTGGCATTGCTTCTGGAAAAACCATTTCGGGGAAGTGGAGTTGTGCAGTCCATGATCTTTGCCCCGAATGTAATTGCACCAATATTAGTCGGTCTGATCTGGCTGTTTATTCTGGATCCGAAAATGGGAATGATTAATGCAATATTGAGGAGTATCGGACTGAGTGATTATCAACAGCAGTGGATTGGAGGTAAAACCCTGACCCCCTATTCGGTTGCCTTTGTATATTTATGGCAGGTACTTGGTTTTTATACAACTATTAATATGGCCGGCCTGAGAAGTATTCCGGCAGATATTTATGAAGCGGCGGAAATTGATGGTGCGAATTATTTTCAAAGGATACGAAAAATAACCATACCTATGATGAAAAATACAATAGTGATTAATACGATACTGATCATCACGGGTGGATTCAAAATCTTTGAGACCGTAAAGCAGCTTACCAATGGTGGACCGAACCATATGTCAGATGTGTTGGTTACCTATATGTACGATACTACCTTTACCTCATCACGTTACGGATATGGTATGGCGGTTGCTACGGTATCATTTGTCCTGTGTCTGATTTTCTCGATCATATATCTGGTTAATGTCGGAAAATCATTAGAACAAAAGGAGGGATAAATTTGAATATGAAAGCTAATTGGAAAACGATTCTGTCCAGATGCGTACTATTCGTTATTACAGCGGTAACTGCTATTCCGCTTTTATGGCTGGTTGTCTTGTCCTTTAAATCAGATACCGATATTTTGAATAATCCATTTTCCCTGCCGGAACATATTGATCTGGCCAATTACGAGAGAGCTCTTGATACATTGCCATTATTTAAAATGTTCGGCAATACACTTATTGTTGCAGTGTTTGCATTACTGATCAGCCTTGTCTGCACCTTTATGATATCCTATGCGATCACAAGACTGCATTTTGATCATGCAAAAATACCAAATGGCTTGTATTTATTGTTTGTGTCAGGACTTACGATACCGCCATATATTGTTATTTTTCCTACCTATCGGATTATTGTGGCAATGGGGCTGCTGGGAAGCCGGTTTTCCCTGATTTTGCCATTGGCAACAACAACGATGGCATTGGGCGTCCTTTTAATGGTAGGATTTCTGAGAGAATTCCCGAGCGAAATAGAAGAAGCGGCCATTATTGATGGATGTAATATTTATCAAATGTGTACTCAGGTTGTATTACCGATTATTAAGCCGGTTCTGGCAACCGTAATTATTTTTAATGTACTTTATTTCTGGAATGAATACCCAATATCATCCGTACTGGTGAATGATACAAATATGATGACGATTTCACTGGGAGCGTCAATGTTCCGGGGCAGATACAGTATGGATTACAGTGGAATGATTGCAGCTACGGTCATTATCATTATTCCACAGTTGGTTTTTTATGTTTTCTTCCAGAAATATATTGTTGAAGGTATGACAGCAGGTGCAGTTAAGGGCTAATTATTAATAGAAGGAGAATATC
Organism: Firmicutes bacterium CAG:95; assembly: GCA_000438155.1. Lineage (GTDB taxonomy): Bacteria > Bacillota > Clostridia > Lachnospirales > Lachnospiraceae > Suilimivivens. The sequence goes on along the minus strand of FR902922.1, from coordinate 47,859 downwards.
AGATTTATGAAAAAAATATATTCAGATGACGAATTGTTTTGCAATAATGAACAAAAGGCATATTCCGGTGATGCCGGATGTGTGGATTTTCTGTTAGGGGGGATCGGAACTGGAAATGTTTCCCTTGGAGCCAGAGGAAATCTTACAACCTGGCAGATTTTTAATCAGCCGGGACAGATGAATCGTATGCCATATACTTTTTTCTCTATATGGATGAAACAGGATGGAGGAGAAGCAATTTCCAGAGTGCTGGAAAGTAAGCTTAATCCGCCGTTTAACAGATCACAAGGCTTTTTCCGGAATGAGGTTGCAGGTCTGCCACGTTTTGACAGTTCTGTAATGACCACAAAATATCCCTTTGTTAATATTGAATTTCAGGATGAAGAAATACCTGTTCAGATCAGTCTGGAAGCGTATACACCATTCATTCCGCTTAATGCGAAAGATTCAGGAATACCGGGGGCTTATCTGAATTATAAGGTAAAAAATACTACGAAAGAGAATATAGAAATTTCCATTGCCGGTTCTATGAATAATGCAGTAGGATTTGAAGGATATAATAATTTTTCTTTTATGAAGCATGCCGGTGATAGAGAAAATGAATATCGTAGTGATGATGTTATCCGTGGAATTATGTATACTGGAAAGAATTTTTCGGATAAACATATTACATGGGGAAATATGGCATTATCCACAACAGAGAAAGAAGAATACATTACTAAAAAACCTCTTTGGTATCAGGGACAGTGGACAGATGGTGGAGAAGATTTCTGGCAGGATTTTTCTACAGATGGAAGACTCAACAATGAAAGCATCTATGATCAGGTTGGAAGTAATTGGGCGGAAAAGTCTGATTTCAGTTTCCTGCATTTCACAGATAAAATAGGCTCCTTATGTATCACCCAGACATTAAAGCCGGGAGAGGAAAAAGTTTTTCCTTTTATTCTCAGCTGGTACTTTCCTAACAGACCCAAGATGTGGATTGAGTTAGACAAAGACAAACAGGATATCGTTGACGGAAATTATGATGTTACGAAAAACTACTATGCAACACTCTTTGAGGATGCCTGGAATGTGGCTTCTTATTTAGCCGGTAATGCGGACAGATTGTATGATGAGAGTGCTAAGTTTGCACATGCGTTTTTTGATACAACTCTTCCTGGCTATATACTTGAAGCAGCAGCAGATAATATTACGGTAATGCGGAGTCCTACATGCTTTAGAATAGAAAACGGTGATTTCCTTGGATGGGAAGGTGTAGATGATGCACTTGGATGCGGTCCTGGAAATTGTACACATGTCTGGAATTATGCACAGAGTGTAGCTGTTTTGTTCCCGGAGCTGGAGCAGTCAATGCGAAGGATAGAGTTTGTTGATGAAATACGGGATGATGGGTACATGCCATTCAGAGCTTATACGCCATTTGATTTACCACAATGGGAAATGACACCGGCGGCAGATGGACAGCTCGGCTGTATTATCCGATTATACAGAGAATGGGTTATCAGCGGGAATGACTCTTTGATAAAGGAATGCTGGAATGGGGTAAAAAAGACTCTGGATTATACTTTGAAGGTATGGGATTGTGATGAGGATGGAGTACTGGAGCAGCCACAGCATGTTACCTATGATACAGAGCTGTATGGAATCTCCAGTATGGCAACCAGTATCTACATTGCGGCATTAACAGCGGCAGCTGAAATGGCAGAATTTATGGAGTGTGATGACCTGGCAGACCGGTATCGTAAATTGGCAGCGGATGGTGCAGGTAAACTGGACAAGGTAAGCTGGAATGGAGAATTTTATGAGCAGGTATTAGATAATGTGAATGCTTACCGTTATCAGTATGGAAAGGGATGTCTGTCAGATCAGCTTTTGGGACAGTATATGGCATTCAATGCGCAGCTAGGTTATATCTTACCTGAAGAACATGTAAAGAAGGCGGTACAGTCTGTTTTTGAGTATAATTTTGTTGAAAAAGCAAAGAAGAATGTACATGCAGAAAGAGCATATATTTTAAATGATGAAAAGGGTCTTACCCCATGTACCTGGCCAAATGGTGGTAAACCGATTTTCCCGTTTGTATATTATGGAGAAGTCTGGACTGGAATAGAATATGAAGTTGCTGCTTTATTAGTCCGTACTGATCAGGTGAATGAAGCATTAACCATTGTTAAAGCGCTCAGAGACCGTCAGGATGGTTTTAAAAGGAATCCTTTTAGTGAAAATGAATCCGGTTATTACTATACAAGAGCAATGGCATCCTGGGCGGTATACGAGGCTTTACTCGGATATCACTATGACATGCGTAAACAGGAACAGTCTTTTGAGCCGAAGCTGAATGAAGATCATTTTGATGGTTTCTGGTGCAATGGAAGACAATGGGGAGTTGTTCATCAGAGGAAGGATAATAACGGAACCCTGTATCAGTCCACAGAGGTATTATATGATGCGGTCAAAATGTAAAGATCAGCGTTTTCTGATCATGGAGGAAGTATAATGGACCATAACGGGCATTGGTGGCAAAAGAGTGTGGTATATCAGATATATCCACGCAGCTTTATGGATAGTAATGGCGATGGAATAGGTGATTTACAAGGGATCATCGGTAAATTGGATTATTTACGGAATCTGGGTGTAGATGTGATCTGGCTGTCTCCCTTTTATGCATCGCCTAATGCGGATAAGGGATATGATATTAGTGATTATCAGAAGATTATGGAGGAGTTTGGAACCATGGATGACTTTGATGAGCTTTTAAAAGAAGCTCATCAGAGAAATCTGAAGATTATTATTGATATGGTAGTGAATCATTCCTCGGATGAACATGAGTGGTTTAAAAAGAGCAAAGCAGGAATAGAACCCTATCGTAATTACTATATATGGAGAAAGGGCGTTGATGGGAAAGAACCCAACAACTGGCGTTCTAATTTCAGTGGAAGCGCATGGACCTACTCTGAAGAACGACAGGAATATTATCTGCATCTTTTTCATAAAAAACAGCCGGAATTAAATTGGCAGTGTGCGGAATTAAGAAATGAGATTTATCGCATGATGAATTGGTGGCTGGATAAGGGAGTGGATGGATTCCGTCTGGATGTTATTAATTATATAGGTAAGAATCCGGAATTTCCCGATGGAGTCATTGGAAAAGATGGTTTGGGCGATTTTGTACCGTATGCAGTGAACCTTCCCATCTCTCATGATTATATAAAAGAGATGAACAGTCAGGTATGGCATAACAGAGAGGGAATCCTTACGGTGGGTGAGACGCCGTTTGCCAGTACGGATGATGCCGTTCAATATTCCTGCTTGGATAATACGGAGCTGAATATGGTTTTTCAGTTTGAGCATATGGATCTGGATAATGCAGAGGATGGTTCCAAATGGTCTGACAGACGTATTCCGTTATTGGAATTAAAGAGAAGCTTCAGCAACTGGCAGAGGAAATTATATGGAAAGGCATGGAACAGCCTGTACTGGTGCAATCATGACCAGCCACGTGTTGTATCAAGACTGGGTAATGATACGGATGAAACATGGTGGAACAAATCCGCCAAAATGCTGGCTACATGCCTGCATTTTATGCAGGGAACTCCCTATGTCTATCAGGGAGAAGAGCTTGGAATGACCAATTATCCATTTTCGGATATCAGGGATTTCCGTGACGTCGAAAGTATTAATGCTTACCATGAGTATACAGAAATCTTACACGTAGATAACGATAAAATGATAAGTTATCTGAGAAATAAAAGCAGGGATAATGCTCGTACACCGATGCAATGGGACGAAACCGATGAGGCAGGATTTACTACAGGCGTCCCTTGGATGCCGGTAAATCCTAATTATAAAAGGATAAATGCTGCTGCTCAGATTGGTGATGAGGATTCCGTTTATAATTACTATCGCAAACTGATTTCCCTGAGAAAGGAATATCCGATTATCGTAAATGGTGATTTTGAACTTGTGGGAGAGAATAATGCTGATGTCTTCGCATACCTGCGTCATTGGAAGGATCAGATATTATGGGTGGCATGCAATTTTACAGATCGGATGCAGAAGATCGTAAGTCCGTCGTCCAATCATGCAGAATACCGGAAGTGGGATGTGATCTGTGACAATTATAGTCCGTCAGGATATCCCTTCGAAAAAGGCCAAATAGAGCTGCGGCCATATGAGGCAGTAGCAGTTCTTGGCAATTCATGATACAGCGTAAAGCGGAAATTGGAAAGCATCTGAAATGCAATGAAAGCTAAGAGTAATCGGGAAAATCCGGTTGCTCTTTTTATTTTGTATAAGCTATAATGTAACTATTCAGATCTCATTCGTAAAACCGCTGCTAATGCAGCTCAAGTTTTACTCATTGAGGTTACTTCGCCATATAAAATTGCTGTTCTGTATGAATGCAAGCATTCACAGAAAACAATTTTGCATGGCTCTGAATAGTTACGATGTAATGAGGATATCAGGATCACAATCGAGGAGCAAGTTTATGGATATTTCTGCTTTTATAGAAATTGCGAAAGAACTCCATGTTCTTGGAATTAAAATTACCAAGGATGGTGAGCTTATGAATGAATGGTATAGTGAAGAGGAATGCAGTAGAAATATTTATTCAGCGGCGAGGAATGCCGTAGAAATATTTATTCAGCGGCGAAAAGCTTTACATCCTGTGCAGTCGGTTTTGCGGTTCAGGAAGGATTAATATCGTTAGATGAAAAACTGACAGACGCTTTTTCAGAAGATTTACCTGAGGTAATTGATGAGAATCTGCAAATGGCAACCGTTCGAGATCTGCTCACTATGTGTCTTGGACAGGAGCAGGGGAGTCTTATGGGAGCGCAGCGTCCGCTATATAAGGAGGATGACTGGGTGAAAATGGCTTTAGCTATTCCCTTTAAATACAAGCCGGGGACACATTTTGTATATAACAATGTTGGCCCATATCTTGCAGGAATTCTTGTACAAAGACGTTCAGGCTGTGATCTGGTTTCCTATCTTATGCCCAGGCTTTTTACACCTCTTTTCATAAAACGTCCGACCTGGGAGATTGATCCTCTTGGAAATAATTTTGGTGCCGGTGGATTGTTTCTTACACTTTCTGAACTTCATAAATTCGGACTGTTTTATCTTAACAAGGGCAAATGGGAGGGCAGGCAGCTTTTGTCTGAAAAATGGATAGAAGAAAGTACAAAGGCATCGGATACCGATTATTATGGCTATCTTTTCTGGAGAGGAGAATATAATTCTTTCAGGGCTGACGGAAAATATTCCCAGATTACCATGATTCTTCCGGATAAGAATGCGGTTGTATCTCTTGTCGCAGAATGCCGTCAGGGTGAAAAGCTTATGCGGGCATTATATGATCTTGTCTGTGCAATTATACCAACATGAAAATGACTGTAAAATCACATTTAAATGTTAAATATTTCACACAAAAAACAGTGGTTTTAGCTGTAGTATCCGCTCTGATGTTTATTGTTGGAGGATTTCTGGTAAAAGAATATAAAATAAATGCATTGGAAAAGAGTATAAGAATGTTAAATGATAAAATAAAGGCACTGAGCTCAAAACATGGTGAGATCAGTGCGGCCACACTGCATCTTGCTGCCATGCTGTTCATGCTGATGGATCATCTTTGGGCTACACTGCTGCCGGCACAGGACTGGCTGACCTGTGTCGGGCGACTGGCCTTTCCTGTTTTTGCCTTTATGGCGGTAGAAGGTTATTTTCACACGCACAGCTTTAAAAGGTATGCACTCCGGCTGTTGGTGCTGGCTGTGATTTCTGAGGTTCCCTTTGATCTGATGTATGGTGGAACATGGTTTTATCCATTTCATCAAAATGTGATATGGACACTTTTAATAGGGCTTTTGAGTATCCGTATCATGGAAGCTGTAAGGGAAACGCAAAAAAAATGGGTATATGTGATTGTGGTGGCAGTTGTCCTTATAGCAGGAGCAGTGCTTGGAACCGTATGCATGGTAGATTACTATGGTGCAGGTGTCCTGACCGTATTTGTTTTTTATCTGTTCCGGGGACGGAGCTGGTGGTGTCTGCTGGGACAAGCTGCTGCATTGTACTGGATTAACGTGGAAATGCTTGGAGGTCTGATGTATCCGGTTTCCCTGTTTGGAGCAGAGTTTGAACTATGCCAGCAGGGACTTGCCCTCCTTTCCCTGCCGCTTGTCTGGCTGTATCACGGAAGACAGGGGTATCACAGTAAAAAATTCCAATACTTTTGTTATGCTTTTTATCCGGTGCACATGCTGATTCTTGCACTTGTGCTGAGTTATATTAATCGGTAAAGGTTTATGTGAACAGCAGCATCCCGTCGAATTCCGTCGGTAACTGAATAAATCTTAGTATAGTGTTTTTAGAAAAATGATGATATACTGTAACTATTCAGAGCCATGAAAATCATGGAAACAGGTACGTCAAATGCTTGCATTTGTAAGAACCTGCGACATGATTTATATGGCGAAGTAACCACATGGGTAAACTATGCTGCGTTGGCATCGGTTTTACGAATGGCTGAATAGTTACACTGTACATTTTAGAATGCAACAATTGTACAACAGAGGGATGAAACATGGCGCCTAATAAACATAGAATCAAATTGAAAGGCCGGTTAAAGAGGTATACACAGACGTCCGTGTATCTGGGCATACTGCTTATTTTAATTAATCTGGTGATTTATTTGCTGAGTATACCGGCAGGGCTGCTTCTTACCTGCTTTATTTTGATATACTTTGCGCTTGTACTGTCCATGCAGTTTTATAATAAGCCGGTGATCCTGAATGAGATGGTCAGCTTTGCCACGCAGTACGGACAGATTCAGAAGGTACTGCTGCAGGAGCTTGAAATCCCCTATGCCATTCTGGATGATGAAGGGCATGTGATCTGGATGAATGTGGCGTTTGAAAATGTGGTGCATAAGGACCGCGGCTATCACAAGTCCATCACCTCCATTTTTCCTTCGATTACGAAAGAGAAGCTTCCGGATGCGGAGGAGCGGGTAGAGATTAATCTCATCTATGGGCAGAGCAATTATCTTGCGAAGATGCGTAAGATCCTGACCGATGAAATGGTACGGAACAGTGATGTTTTTGCAAGTGAAGATTACCATGGCTATCTGATCGCTTTTTATTTATTTGATGAAACCGCACTTCGTCTGGCATTACAGGAAGTGGATGATCAGAGCCTTGCAGTCGGCATGATCTACCTTGATAATTATGAGGAAGCGCTTGCTTCGGTAGAAGAGGTACGAAGATCACTGCTTACGGCATTGATTGAGCGTAAAATTAACAAGTACATTTCTTCCTTCGACGGAATCTGTAAGAGACTGGAGAAGGATAAATATATGGTGGTTCTCCGAAAGAAATCCATGGAGATGATTGAGCAGGACAAGTTTGATCTGTTAGAGGATGTGAAGACCGTTAATATCGGAAATGAAATGGCGGTTACCGTCAGCATCGGTATCGGTCTGGATGGTCTGACCTATGCGCAGAATTATGAGTTTGCGCGCAATGCGATTGACCTCGCACTTGGACGCGGCGGAGATCAGGCGGTTGTAAAGACACCGAAGAATATCGTTTACTATGGAGGCAAGAGCCAGCAGGTAGAGAAGAATACCCGTGTCAAGGCCCGTGTGAAGGCGCAGGCTCTCCGTGAAATTATTTCCGGCAAGGAAAATGTACTCATTATGGGACACCGTATCCCGGATGTGGACAGCTTTGGCGCAGCTGTTGGGATTTACCGGGTGGCAAGTACGCTGGGGCGTCAGACACACATTGTTCTTAATGAAGTCAGTACCTCCATGAAGCCGATGGTGGATCACTTCAGACATCATCAGGATTATGCGGAGGGGCAGATTGTCAGCAACCAGCAGGCAATGGAGCTTGCCGGCAGTAATACGGTGCTTGTCGTTGTAGATGTGAATAAGCCAAGTATTACCGAGTGCCCGGAGCTGCTCCGGATGTGTAAGTCCATCGTGGTGCTGGATCATCATCGTCAGGGAACGGAGAGTATTGAGAATGCAACATTATCCTATGTGGAAGCATATGCCTCTTCTACCTGCGAAATGGTTTCAGAGATTCTGCAGTATATTGGAGAGACGATCCGCATTACACCGGAGGAAGCAGATTGTATGTATTCCGGTATTATGATTGATACACAGAACTTTATGGCCAAGACTGGTGTCCGGACCTTTGAGGCGGCTGCGTTTCTTCGGCGTAACGGTGCAGATGTGACGCGTGTGCGCAAGCTGTTCCGGGAGGATGCCCTTCAGTATAAGGCGAAGGCAGATGCTGTCAGTCAGGCAGAGATTTACAGGAATGCATTTGCAATTTCTACCTGCAGCAGTGAGCATCTGGAAAGCCCGACGGTTGTCGGAGCACAGGCAGCGAATGAGCTGCTTAATATCAAGGGTGTGAAGGCCAGCTTTATTATGACCGAATACCAGAATCAGATCTTTATCAGTGCCCGTTCCATTGATGAAGTCAACGTTCAGATTATCATGGAAAAGATGGGCGGCGGAGGTCATCTGAATACCGCAGGATGTCAGCTGGAGGGTGTATCGATTCCGGAGGCTATCGGTATTCTGAAAGGCACGCTGGATAAGATGATTGATAACGGAGATCTGGTGGTAGACTAAAGAAAGGGAGCAGACAGGAATGAAAGTTATTTTATTGGAAGATGTAAAGAGCCTGGGTAAAAAGGGAGAGGTTGTTAATGTAAATGATGGTTATGCAAGAAACTTCGTGCTTCCGAAGAAGCTTGGAGTAGAAGCAACCGGTAAAAATATGAATGATCTGAAGCTTCAGAAGGCCAATGAAGAAAAGGTTGCTAAGGAGCATTTAGAAGCAGCACAGGCCTTTGCCAAAGAGATGGAGAATGATCATGTGATCGTTTCCATCAAGGCCGGAGAAGGCGGCAGAACCTTTGGCTCCGTTTCCTCCAAAGAAATTGCAACAGCATATAAGGAGCAGTGCGGCAAGGAAATTGATAAGAAGAAAATCATTCTTCCGGAACCTATTAAGAGCTTTGGAGTTTATGAAGTTGCTGTAAAGCTTCATCCGAAGGTAACCGGTACCCTGAAGGTCAAGGTACAGGAAGCATAGATGAAAGATTTATGCTGCTGTTTACCAGGCAGTGAACAGCAACAGATTTGAAACAGTTACCAGGAGAGTTAACATGCCAGCAGCAGAAGAAGCGCTGTTAAAACGTGTTCTTCCACACAGTATCGAAGCAGAGCAGTCCGTAATCGGAGCAATGATCATGGATCGGGAAGCGATTACTGTCACTTCGGAAATCATCAGTGGGGATGACTTTTACAGCAGACAATACGGCGTCGTATTTGATGCCATGGTAGAACTGAATGACGAAGGAAAGCCGGTAGATGTCGTTACCCTGTCGGATAAGCTGAAGGAAAAGGATGTACCGCCGGAGGTCAGCAGTCTGGAATTTTTAAAGGATCTGCTGAATGCCAACTTTACATCGGCGAATGTCAGGTATTATGCCAATATTGTGGCAGAGAAGGCAACCCTGCGAAAGCTGATCCGGTTAAATGAAGAGATTGCGAATACCTGTTATACCGGGAAAGAGAGTCTTGAAACAATTCTGGAAGATACGGAGAAGCGGGTCTTTGAACTGGTTCAGAAGCGGAACACGGGAGAATTTGTACCGATCCGTCAGGTCGTTATGAATGCGATGGACAAGATCGAACAGGCCTCCAGGAATAGCGGAAATGTCACCGGTCTTGCAACGGGCTTCCTGGATCTGGACTTCCGTACTCCTGGATCTGGACTTCCGTACTATAGGAATGCAGCCATCAGATCTTATTCTGGTTGCAGCCAGACCCTCCATGGGTAAAACGGCGTTCGTCCTGAACATTGCAGAGCATATGGCGTTTAAAGAGAATTATACAGTTGCCATATTCAGTCTGGAAATGAGTAAGGAACAGCTCGTAAACCGTCTGTTTTCCTTAGAGTCCAGAGTGGATTCCCAGCATCTGCGTACCGGTAATCTGACGGATGCAGAATGGGAGAAGCTGATTGAAAGTGCCGGTGTGATCGGAAAGTCCAATCTGATTATTGATGACACGCCGGGTATCAGCATTTCGGAGCTTCGTTCCAAATGCCGTAAATATAAGTTAGAGCATGATTTAAAGATTATTATCATCGACTACCTGCAGCTGATGTCGGGCTCCGGCCGTGGCTCGGAATCCAGACAGCAGGAGATTTCCGATATTTCCCGTTCATTAAAGGCGCTTGCAAGAGAGCTTCACGTGCCCGTTATTGCGCTGTCACAGCTGAGCCGTGCTGTGGAACAGAGACCGGATCACCGGCCGATGCTCTCCGATCTCCGTGAATCCGGAGCAATCGAGCAGGATGCGGACGTGGTTATGTTCATTTACCGTGATGATTATTATAATCATGATACGGAGAAGAAAGGAATAGCAGAAATCATCATAGCCAAGCAGAGAAACGGTCCGATCGGAACCGTGGAGCTGGTATGGCTGCCGGATTATACCAAATTTGCAAATCTGGAAAGAAGTTAATAGAGATCAAAACAATTACGAAAGAGGACAAGCTGGGGGATCAGCTTGTCCTTTCGCTATATAAAAAGGAGGAAAAGAGAATGCAGACAGAAAAAATCTATATGATTTCCGATGCGGCAAAAAATGTTAAAGTAGAGGCGCATGTACTCCGTTATTGGGAGGAAGAGTTAAAGCTTCCGGTCAGGCGTAATGAAATGGGACACCGGTTTTATACGGAGGAGGACATTAAGCTCTTCCAAAGGATCAAGGATCTGAAGGATCAGGGCCTGCAGCTTAAGGCAATCCGGAATCTGCTGGCAAGGGAAAGAGAGCAGGAAGGCCAAAAGGAAGGACAGGAGCTGTTGTGTGATCCTTCACAGGAAAAAATGAACCGGAATGAGGCAGAGGATATGGGGAAACGTCATGTGCTGATGGTACATAACGGGGAGGTAATGCCTGTTGAGGAGACAAAGACAGAGAAAAGCATGCGCCTGCAGAAGCTGTTACACAGCATGATTGCCGATGCAGTACAGAGTAATAATCAGGATATCTGCCAGGAGATTATACAGGAAGTAAAAAGCAGTATCCTGAAGGAGCTGGATTATCAGTTCCGGATGCAGGAAGAAAAGGATGATGAGCGTGAGGCAGACCGTGATGCCCGGAATGAGGAGCACTACAAGAAGCTTGATAACATGCTGCGGAACTACAGTATTAAGCAGAAATCCTCTGTTTTTGCCAGGATTAAAAATTTCAGCAAACCGAAAGCTGAAAAGCAGCAGGAGATATGAACCGGTAATGCAAAATAAAAAGGAGACGATCCATTATGGATGCGTCTCCTTTTTCATTCGTAAGAAATCTTATTCTTCAGAAATAGCACCTACGGGGCATCCGCCTGCGCAGGAACCACAGCTGATACATGTATCTGCATTGATTTCGAACTTGCCATCTCCTTCAGAAATAGCACCTACAGGACACTGACCTGCACAAGATCCGCACTGGATGCAGGAATCATTAATAACATATGCCATGGTAAAAACCTCCTTCATAAAATACATAAACCTGTGCTTGATAATTCTTTATCAATCGTCTATATTGTAATATAAACCTGTCATATTTACAAGGTCTAAGCGCGTTTTTTGGAAAATTTTATTGCCAAATTTATCATCCCAATTTAACATTTTGGAGAGAAAAAACGGAAAGGATATGGTATAATACAACAAAATAGTACATATTGGGAATTCGAGGAGACACAAGAGTGAAAAAAATAGGAGTTTTCATGGGGTATATTACGCAGAACTATCAAAAGGATGTTCTGCAGGCTATTTTTAAAGAAGCAAATGAACTGGGTTATACGGTGTTTTGTTTTGCCAATTTCGGGGCATACGGGGATAAGGTGTTATATGCGGAAGGTGAGCGTGGCATCATGTATCTGCCGGATCTTACACAGCTTGACGGGATTATTGTCGGGGAAGATACGTTTGATGTGCCCGGAATGGGTAACGAAATATATGTATATCTGAAGAAAAACGCAGACTGTCCAGTGGTTTATCTGCGCACGGCAAGAGAGGGATTTTATCGTGTGGTGATGGACGAAGGAGAAGCAATCAGGAACATGACCCGGCATTTTACACAAATCCACGGGTTTCGGGATGTCTGTTTTATGACAGGAGCTTTTGACCGGCTGGATGCCAGAAATCGGTATCAGGGTTATCTGGATGTAATGCATGAGGAAGGAATTGAAGTTACGGATCATATGGTTTTCTTTGGAGATTACTGGCGCGAGAAAGGGAAGGAAGCAGTGGACTGGTTCCTTCAGGGGAGAAAACCCGGAAATTACCCACAGGCGATTATCTGCTCAAATGATTATATGGCGCTTTCCGTGTGTGAGGAATTACAGCATCGGGGCATCCGGATTCCGGAGGATGTGTGTGTGTCCGGTTATGATGATATTACAGAGAGCAGGGAGTATTATCCGCCGCTTACTACGGCTAAGGTTCCATTTAAGGAAATGGGAAAGAGAGCCGTACGGATTATTGAAGAAGCTTTACAGGGAGAAAAACCTGAGCCTGCTACAACCTTTGTTCCTGAAATGTGTTTTCGGCAAAGCTGCGGTTGCCATGAACAGGAAGTGGAGAACCATAGTTGGCGGCGGATGTATAATAAACTGGACGCAGCAATAGAAATTTATAACCAGTCTCTTTTTTTAAATACAGATTATCAGGAAGCTTTTCGCGAAGAGGATTATCTCAAGGTGACTGAGCGTTACTTCGGAAAGCTGGGATGTGACAGGGGATTCCTTTGCTTATGCCAGAAACTGGAGAATGATGAGAATGCTCAGTTGCCGGGAGCATTTACAGACAATATGATTTTGCGCAAGATCTTTATCAAAGACAGACCCTCGAAGGATTATCATGAGGTCTTTCCACGTGGAATGCTGCTTCCTGAATTGGTAAACAGTGCCGTGCAGGGACAAAGCATGATCGTATTTCCAATTCATTTCAAAAATCGGATCTTTGGATATCTGGCGTTGGCGGTCAGAGAATCGGAGTGGCCGACTTCCTTTGTACAGGCGTATATGATGGCACTGGCACTTGCCATGGAAAACAGTGCCGCACAGAAGGAGATTGCAGACCTCGAACAGTTCCGGAATCTGTACCACAGGGATTCCCTGACGGGACTCTATAACCGGCGCGGCTATGAGTACTATCTGCGCAGTCTGTATAGCAGGAGCAAAGAGGAAAACCGTCATTTTACCATTGTAAGTATTGATATGGATGGACTGAAATATATTAACGATAATTTTGGGCATGCAGAAGGAGATGCTGCATTGTCCCGACTGTCTGTAGTACTGGCCGAACTGGTACAGGAGAATGAGATTTGTGCACGGACGGGGGGAGATGAGTTCATGGTTCTTCTTTATTATAATAAGGAAGGACGTGAGGAGCAGTTTATAAAGGAACTGTATAAACTTCTTGAAGAGGAACAGAATCGTAATCCGAAGCCGTATCCCGTACATGCGAGTGTAGGCTACTGTTGTGTAAGTAAAAGTTCAGATATGTCCCTTGCAGCATGTACGCAGCTTGCCGACAGCAGGATGTACGAGAATAAAAAGGCGTATAAGGAATCATTGAAAGCAAAATAGAAGATAGACAAAGAAAAGATCATTTTATAAAAGCCCCTGCAGTTCCAACTGACCGGAATCGCAGGGGCTTTTTGTCTGCCATACATATGAGAAATCTTCTCAATTATAATGCAGCAATCTGTTCCATTAATGCTTCGATGTCCATGCCATGAACCATAGCTGCCTCTTCAAGGCTTTCGCCCTGTGCGGAGGGACAGCCTAAGCAATGCATGCCGGCTTCCATAAGAATCGGTGCTACATTCGGGTTTGTTCTTAAAATTTCTCCGATGGTCATATCCCTGGTAATATCTGCCATGTGTATTTCCTCCTTATTTCTAATTCATTCATAGGTGTTAACCTACTTAGTATAATACTTTCCCCAATTTCTGACAAGCTAATCTGTTTTTGAAATTTACCGGACAAAAAGCACTGTTTGTGTATTGTTTTTTTTGAATAGAAAAATCATAATGCTTTTATGATAGATTACTGTGGATAGATACAATAATTGTAACTGTAAAGGTACTGAGTGGATATCAATAATCTGAAACATAAGGAATGATTAGGAAAAGGTGTACATATGAATGAGACAATGAATGAAACGAAAGCAACGCCCATGGAAAAGCTGGCCACCTTTATTGTGGATAAACGAAACCTGTTTTTCCTTCTTTATATCTTTGCGCTGGTATTCTGTATTTTTTCAACAAATTGGGTTAATGTTGAAAATGACATTACGAAATATCTTCCGGACAGCACCGAGACAAGGCGCGGTCTTACAGTAATGGATGAGCAGTTCGTTACCTATGGAACGGCAAAGGTCATGATTTCCAATATTTCCTATGAGCATGCGCTGGAGCTGCAGGAGGAGATTGAAGCAGTGGATGGTGTCACAAGTGCAGAGCTTGATCACACGGAGGATCATTATCACGATTCAAGTGCCCTGTTTGATGTGACTTTTGATGGGACAGCAACCGATGATATCAGCTTACAGGCCATGAACCGGATGAAGGAACTGCTTGCAGATTATGATGTCTATTATGATACGGAAGTAGGAAGTGATTCGGCGGCGGATCTGGCAGCAGAGATGCAGGTCATCGTCGTGATTGCGGCGGTTATCATTGTGATCGTGCTGACCCTGACATCACGTTCCTATGCAGAGGTTCCGGTATTGATTATGACCTTTGGTATGGCGGCGATTCTGAATATGGGAACGAACTTTTTGTGTGGAACGATTTCCTTTATTTCCAATTCAGTTACAGTGGTGCTGCAGCTTGCCCTGGCAATCGACTATGCGATTATTCTGTGCCACCGTTTTTCGGATGAACATCAGACACTGGATACGAGGGAGGCCTGTATTGCGGCCTTAAGTAAGGCTATTCCGGAAATTTCGGCATCTTCCCTTACAACGATCTCCGGTCTGGGTGCTCTTGCATTCATGCATTTCAAAATTGGTATGGATTTGTCCATCGTTCTGATTAAAGCTATTATGTTAAGCCTTCTGTCCGTGTTCACCCTGATGCCCGGACTTCTTGTGCTGTTCAGTAAATTGATTGATAAAACAAAGCACAAAAATCTTATTCCGAAGATTACCGCAATCGGTAAATTCGATGTGTTTACGCGATTCATTGTTCCACCTGTCTTTCTGGTGATTGTAGTTGTAGCATTTTATTTTTCCAATAATTGTCCATATTGTTACAGCTATACCGATCTGACCACAGCCAAGCAGAGCGAAAGCCAAATCGCTTATCAGAAGATCAAGAATACCTTCGGAACAAGCAACATGGTTGCCGTGATTGTACCGGCAGGAAATTACCAGAAGGAAGAAAAACTTCTGAAGACACTGGAACAGCATGAAGAAGTAAAATCAGCCATGGGACTTGGAAATATTGAGGCCATGGATGGCTATGTGCTGACGGATGCATTGAATCCAAGAGAATTTTCGGAGCTTGCCGGTGTGGAATATGAGATCGCAAATCTCCTTTATTCTGCTTATGCAGTCAATGAAAACCAGTATGGCAAGATCGTGAACGGTATTGAAAATTACCAGGTGCCGCTGTTTGATATGTTTATGTTTTTAAAGGATCAGATGGAGGAGGATAATATTACCCTGGATGGGGAAGTGCAGGATACCCTTGATGATCTGTTTGACCAGTTGGAGAAGGCAAAGCTGCAGCTAAAGACCGATGACTATTCCCGTATGGTTGTATACTTAAATCTTCCGGAGGAGAGTCAGGAAACCTTTGACTTCCTGAAGGTGATGCATCAGGATGTTGCGAAGTACTATGATCTTGATAATTCCTATATTGTAGGTAATTCGACCAGTGACCTGGATCTGTCTTCATCCTTTGGAACCGATAATATCATCATCAGTGTGTTATCTGCATTGTTCGTTATTATCGTCCTGCTGTTTACCTTTAAATCCGCAGGACTTCCGGTACTGTTGATTATTGTGATCCAGGGCAGTATCTGGATGAACTTTTCCATGCCATACTTACAGAAGTCTCCGTTATACTTCTTAAGTTACCTGATTGTGAATTCCATTCAGATGGGTGCAAATATTGACTATGCAATCGTAATCTCAAGTCACTATTCCGATCTGAAGACGAGAATGAAACCGAAGCAGGCAATTGTAGCTGCATTGAACGAGGCATTTCCGACTATTTTTACCTCAGGAACAATTCTGGCAGTTGCCGGTGCCCTGATTCAGCAGCTGACAACGAACCCGATTATTGCATCTATTGGTAACTGCTTAAGCCGTGGTACCATTATTTCCATTGTGCTTGTACTTGCGGTACTGCCACAGATTTTGGTTGTCGGTGATATTATTATTGAAAAAACAAGCTTCCAGCTTAAGAGTAAAATCAATCTTACGCCACAGAACTTTAGCGGTCTTACCCGTGTGAACGGTCTGATCCGGGGACAGGTAAACGGTACGCTTGAGGGTAACTTTTCCGGGTTTGTACGTGGTGATATGAGTGTTACACTGATTACCGGTGGAGCGGAGAGTGTGAGCGATGAAGAGGATCCGGGACCGGATGCAGTAGAGGTATCTGCCATAGAGGAAAAGAATCCGCCCGGACTGCCTCAGAAGGACGACAGGACAAATGATCATGCAAAGTCCGAAGAACAAAATAAAGAAGAGAAAGGAAGTGCGGAAGATGAAGAAGTTTAAGAAAAGAACATTAGTCGTTTGCCTGATTACTGCACTGATCCTTCCTTCTTTGCAGATATCCTTAAGTGCGCATGCAGAAACAATTAACGAAGACAATGAAAATAAAACCGATGACGTTATGGAGCATCTGCAGGATGCAGCGGAGCAGGATGGAACACTTACCTATGACGAGGATCAGGTAATCTGGATCCGCGGCAATGAAGATCTCAAAGAACTTGCAAACAATTGTACACGGGATATCTGGTCACAGGATAAAGTGGTAATTCTGGATACAGACCTTGATTTTACAAGCGAAGGAGTTACGTTGATTCCGACCTTTGGCGGGATTTTTCTTGGACAGGGACATACAATCAGGGGCTTTGCTATAGAGGGAACCAGTAATAATATCGGACTTTTCCGTTATATTCAGGAGACAGGACAGGTATGGAATCTGAATATCCAGATGGATGCCACAGCGGGAACGGGACATTCCGGTATTGGTATTCTGGCAGGTCAGAATAAGGGACTTATCAGCGGATGCAGCGTCAATGGCAAAATGAATGTAAACAATGATGCCGGACTTCTTGTCGGAATAAATGAAGTAAGCGGAATTATTGAGGACAGCACCGCAAATGGCATAGTTTCCGGTAATCACCGTATTGGTGGTCTGGTTGGAACGAACAAGGGCGGTATTACCAACTGCACAAACAATGCATTGGTAAACACCAATGCCAAGGATAATAAAATTGATATCCAGTCTCTGACTGTACAGGAAATTTTAAGTACGGAAAATGCAGCTTCCGTAACGGATATTGGCGGAATTGCCGGTTCCAATCAAGGAGTTATTCTTTATAGTAACAATAACGGCAGTGTAGGATATCAGCATGTCGGTTATAACATTGGTGGTATTGCAGGAAGCCAGACCGGTTTTATTATGAGCTGCGAGAACCACGGACGGCTGAACGGACGTAAGGATGTTGGCGGAATTGCCGGACAGATGGAGCCGAGCAGCCAGATGCAATATGAAGAGGACACGATGGAAAAGCTGTCCAGGGAATTTCCGAAGCTGCACGACCTTGTAACGAAGCTCGATAACGATGCAAGTGATATGTCTGCATCTTTGTCCGATCAGATTAATGTGCTGCTGGATGCTGTAGCAGGTGCACAGAATGCAGTAGATAATATTATGTCGGATATCAGCGGTGATTTTGATAATATGTCCAATTCCCTGTCTATTTCAGGGTTGAATTCCCCAAGACCGGTATCGCTGGATTTTCTGGATAAGCTCCCTACATGGAGCCCGGGTGCATCTCCAACGGAATCACCCGGTACGACACCATCTACGACTCCGAGTACAACACCGACAGGAACACCTACATCCACGCCAACGCCTACTCCGAGTGGTACGACAACGAAGGGAAATGAAAATAATACAGGAGCAAGTACAGGAGAAGGAACCGGGACTGGTGGAGGTAATGCTGGAACTAATGGAATTGGAAACGATGAAGGCAATGGTCAGACCCCGACACAGAATCCGACAGGCGAACAGAGTGGCACTGAGGATTCTGCACAAGATTCCGGTCGGAACTCTGCAGAGGGAGAAAAAGGAGCAAGGACTGTCGTTCAGGATCTGAGAACTTCCGAAGAGGAGATTGCTTACCAGATTCCGTACAGACTTTCTGAACCGGTGCCGGGTATAACGGAAACGAAGAACCTGTCACAGGATGATGCAGATCCTGCGGATGATACTAATAATGATACCAAGGGTGACACCAAGGATGACAGCAAGGGCGACACTAAGGATGATACTAATAAGGATTCCAAGGATGATACAAAGGATGATGGGGATAGTTTAGATAATCTTCCGAGTCTTCCTCTTGTTCCCACACCAAGCGGTGGATATGACTTTTCTTCCTTTAATATCTGGGATCAGATTGACCGGGAAGCACTGGAAAAAGAAATTAATGATGCACAGAAGGCAGCTTATGAGAATGCAAACCGTGCGATTTCCGATACCGAAAGCGAGATCCGTAACCGGGCTGACCGGGCCAAAGTAAGGGTTGAGTCCGCGCGGACATCGTTAAGCAGCAGCTTTACGAAGATCATTGATCGGACACGCACCCTGAACAATATGGCAGATGATTACAATCAGCTTTTGCTGGATGACTTACAGGCAATTAATGATGAAGTTCAGGTGATTACGAACATTATTACCGATACGGATACACCGGATACCGACGAAATCTTTATGGATGTTTCTGATGATGATACAGTCAAGGATACCGAGGGCAAGGTATTGAGCTGTACGAATTATGGAAAAATCTGTGGTGATCTTAATGTCGGCGGTATTGCCGGAACCATGTCCCGTGAGAACAACCTTGATCCGGAGGATGACTTAAATCTTTCTTCCGATAACGCAACACTGAATGTCAGGTACAAGGAACGAATTGTTATCCGGGAGTGCTATAATAGTGGAAAGGTAGAAGGAAAGAAGGAATGTGCCGGAGGGATTGTCGGTGAAATGACCCTTGGCAGCATTATTTCCAGTATGAATACCGGAAGCATTTCGGGTGACGAAGATAAAGTAGGAGGTATTGCCGGAGAAAGTAAGGGAACGATCCGCAAAAGCAGCTCGAAGTGTGTACTATCCGGAGATAATCAGATTGGAGGTATTGCCGGAAAAGGTAAAACCATTACGGACTGCTATAGTATGATAGAGATTCAGGAGGGAAATTATTATCTGGGATCCATTGCCGGACAGATTGATGATTCAGGAACTGTAGAGAACAACTATTTCGTAGAAGGATGTCCTCCCGGAATTGACGGAATCAGCCTTGAGGGTGAGGCACAGCCTGCCTCTTATGATGAGTTCCTGGAGCTTCCGGATATTCCGGATTCATTCCGCTCAATTCATCTGACCTTCATGGCAGATGACTCCCAGGTAGACCGGATCACCATTAATTACGGAGAGAGCTTTGATATTGCCAGGCTCCCGGAGGTACCCGAGAAGGATGGATATTCCGGTGTGTGGGAAGACTTCTCCCAGGAGAATATTACCTTTGACCAGACGATCGAAGCCGTATATACTGAATATATTACGACACTGGAGGCAAATCTTGATGGAACAAAGCTTCCTAAGCTTTTGGCCGAAGGAACCTTTGATACGGATGATTCCTTAGAGATTAAGAAGGTTGAGCTTTACCCGGAGGATGCAGAAACCAGGGCAGAGAGTTATCAGGTGCGTCTTGAAACATCCGATATCGGAAAGCATCTTTACAGGTTCCTGCCGGATGCTTCTCTTGAAATGGAAAATCCTTCGATTGAGATTTACAGAGATAAAGCTTTTGTCCAAATAGACACGGAGCAGGATGGCAGCTATCTGGTATTTGAATGTGAAGATGATGCGTTTACCTTTACCTGCGTGGACCGTCCGGCAGAACCTGTACCGGTTGCGTTGATTGCGATACTTGCCGGTATATGCCTGGTGGTAGTCTTTGTGTTAATTATAGGAATTCATGGCCGTAAGAAAAAGAAGAAAGCTGCCAGGACAGCATAGACTTAGGAGAAAACCATGACACATGCCGAAGCATCCATGAAAACGAAGCAGGCGATGGCAGATTCCCTGAAAAGGTATATGGAGGTGAAGTCACTATCCAAAATAACGATCAGTGCTATCTGCGAGGACTGCGGAATTAACCGGAAAACGTTTTATTATCACTTTAAGGATATTTATGATCTGCTAAAGTGGACACTGGAACAGGAATCACTTGTGGTAGTGAATCAGCTTGATGTTATGGTGGACTATGAGAAAATCGTTCTTACCTTGCTGGATTATGTGGATAAGAACCGTGCACTGCTGGTTCATGCGTATTCCGCGATTGGTAAAAATGGTTTTGGGCAGTTCTTTTCCTCCAGCTTTGAGCGTGTTAGTCTGGATGTGATTGACAGTGCTGCCGAAAGGCAGAACGTAGAACTTTCTGAGGAATATAAAGGGTTTCTCTGTTGCTTTTACAGCAATGCATTGTATGGATTGTTAGTAACCTGGTTTTTGAACCAGAGCCGGTTTGACAGGGAGCGGTTCGCGGGATATATTGTTTTTACCCTGAGAACTTCGGTAGAAGCGTTGCTGAATTCTTACGAGAACAGCAAAAGGTAAAGAAATAATAGACGAATAGAATCAAAGTAAAAACGGCGAAGAGGCTTTTGCAGTTGCAGAAGTCTCTTTTGTGTAGAGCACTTAGTGAAAGCGAGCCAAAGGCGAAGCTTGAACTTAGTGCGAACCAGTCCGGAACACTTAACGAGAGCAAGCCGAAGGTGCAGCCCGAGTTTAGTGAGAGGGACAAGTAGTGAACGGCTGCGCACAGGCAGAGCTTTTGGGGTAGATTTTTTTATGAGTTCGTTCTTGTCAAACATTGTATACCATGATACAATTAGTTGTCGATTTTATACGAAAGGAGTCATTAAAATGGATTTTTATGCAACTTTCTGGGCTTTGGTGCCGCCAATTGTAGCGATAGCACTTGCCCTCATCACCAAAGAGGTGTACAGTTCCCTGTTCGTGGGTATTCTGGTCGGAGGTCTGCTGTATTCCGGATTTTCTTTTGAAGGAACGATTACTCATATTTTTAATGATGGCTTTGTAGGCGTTCTGTCGGACAGCTATAATGTCGGTATTCTGATTTTCCTTGTTATTCTCGGTGCAATTGTCGCATTGATGAACAAGGCGGGAGGATCCGCTGCATTCGGACATTATGCAAAGAAGAAAATTAAAACAAGAGCCGGTGCACAGATTATGACTATTGCACTTGGAATTCTGATTTTTATTGATGATTATTTTAATTGTCTTACTGTAGGAAGCGTTATGAAGCCTGTTACGGATGAGCACAAGGTATCACGTGCAAAGCTGGCTTACCTGATTGACGCGACTGCAGCGCCTGTCTGTATCATTGCCCCGATTTCATCCTGGGCAGCAGCAGTTGCAGGCTTTGTGGAAGGGGAAGACGGATTTTCTATTTTCCTTCGTGCTATTCCGTATAACTATTATGCATTACTGACTATTTTAATGATGTTTCTGATCGTACTTTTACATATCGATTTCGGACCGATGAAAAAGCATGAAGAGAATGCATTAAAGGGAGATCTCTTTACTTCCGGACACCAGGAGGATCAGACAGCTGCCCCGGTGAATGAAAAGGGAAAGGTAATTGATCTGGTAATTCCGATTATAACCCTGATTATCTGTTGCGTCATTGGCATGATTTATACCGGTGGATTCTTTGGCGGCGCAAACCTTGTAGAAGCGTTTTCCAATTCCGATGCTTCGGTCGGACTTGGCATGGGAAGTATCTGCGCACTGATTATTATTGTGATTGTATATATGTTCCGCAGAGTAATGTCCTTTAAGGATTGTATGGCATGTATTCCCGAAGGCTTTAAGGCCATGGTTCCGGCAATCCTGATCCTTACCTTTGCATGGACCCTGAAGGCAATGACAGATAGTCTTGGAGCAGCAGAATTTGTGGCAAATGCAGTAAAATCTGTAGCAGGAAGCTTTATGAGTCTGCTTCCGGCAATTATCTTTTTAATTGGATGTTTCCTTGCTTTTGCAACCGGTACATCCTGGGGAACCTTCGGTATCCTTATTCCGATCGTTGTTGCCGTATTTGCAAACTCTGATCCGACCTTAATGATTATTTCCATCTCCGCATGTATGGCAGGTGCGGTCTGCGGTGACCATTGTTCACCGATCTCGGATACAACTATTATGGCAAGCGCAGGTGCACAGTGCGATCATGTGAATCATGTTTCCACACAGCTTCCGTATGTGGTCGTGGTAGCGGCTGTATCTTTTGTAACCTACATTATTGCAGGTTTTGTCAGAACTGCATGGATCGTGCTTCCGATCGGTATTGTTCTGCTCGTTGGAACCCTGTTAGTCATTAAGTATCTGGAAGACCGAAAAGCAAAGCAGATTCGAAAAGCAAAATAAATTTAGAGTCGGACAGGAAATCGATATGGGAATATCATATTTTGACGGCTGAGTCAGAATGTTGAGTTAGAAAATTTCACAAGATAGAATTAAGAAAACAGAACTGAGAAAAGGACCGCAATCGTTGGATTGTGGTCCTTTGCATTTCCTTTTTATTTTAGTAAAGCTTAGATCTCATATGACTTTATAAATGGTTCCTGCCTGAATAGAAATGATTTCTGTATTAGCACATGTTAAATCCGGGCGAGAGACTGTAATGCCTGATCACGCAGGATTACTTCAAAATGCTCTTCCAGATAAGCCTCGGAACCCGGAACAGTACGCAGGCCGACCGCATATTCGGAAAGAATATTGCAGACCTTGTTAAATTCCGCAGGAGAGTGATCACTCTTTGCAACGGAAAGAATATAACTACCATCCGGATCTTTGTACAGGGAGTTGGATCCCTGATAAGCATTCACAAGGATATGGGACAGTGCGGTTAAATCACGCAGACTGTCAAAGCCGTAGATGCGGACAAGATCCATGGCTGGATTAATATCTGCCAGTTTCTTCTTTAAGGTCTTGTTCAAAGCGGATTTCCGGGAAGAGCTCTCGGTATTGGATTCACCGGAATTGCCTGCAACGGAGGCTGCGGCTTCCCGTGCACTTGTGATTTTTTTGAACAAATCAAGAACGTCATCGGCACCGGTGCCACCTGCCACAGAATCCATCATTTCATCCAGATCGCCTCCATCCTCATGAACAGATGGTGCAAACTTGGAAAAACGGGTATCCAGTTCGTCGGGATCTTCTACTTTGGTAATAATTAGTACAATGCAATCCGCATTTAAAGGAATTGCTTCAATCATCAGGGGAATATCCTCTGCTTCAAATCCAAATTCAAAGGAAGCCTGCTGCATCATGTCACGGAATAAATCCTTGGCTTTATCCGTACCGTAAGCAAGCTCACTCAATTTGATTTCTCTGTCTGCCAGATCCTCTTTGGTAAGAGTACAACGGATCTGGTGATCATTTACTTTTTCTATTTTCATGGGTTGCCTCCATTTTATATTTAGTTAACGACTTGCGGTTAAAATTGTTGTTTGGTTTATTACATCAATGATATAAGAATTGCTCCGTTGCCTTGATGTAACTATTCAGAACTCCATTCGCAAGACCACTGCTGCGCAGTGTCCTTTGCTCATGTAGTTACTTCGCCATATAAATTTAAAAATGTCCTTACGAATGCAAGCATTCGACGTACATTATTTAAATTTGCATGGCTCTGAATAGTTACATCTTATACTCTACCTAAATTTAAGTCAATATTTTGAAAAACGGTTTATGAAAAATTTAATAATTATGCACGCTTCAGAAAACAATTTTAGTAAAAATAAATAAAAATTTCAAAATAACTATTGACAAATTTGGTAAAAACAACCATAATATAACTCGTAAGATGCTTCCGGATAAATCTGTATCAGGAGGAGGCATGACAAAATTCATAACTAATTAATATTGAAATGATGATCTAGCAACATATGCCCCGCATCTGGCACAATACATTCTGTATAAAAGCAGATGCAGGTGGTCTCTTAGGCTTGTGTGCCTAGTCGCGAATATTCGTCACAGTAAATACACCAATTATAATTCAAACTCGTATAAGCATTCAAAGAAAGTAATAAATAAAAAGGATACTTATCCGGTGCATCTTACCTACTCAGTTATCGTCAGATTTAAAAAGTATAATCAGTTTGGAATTTATTTATGCATATCACGGTGCTTTTGGTCTTTTAATTAAATTCCGGACAGATGGGAGAATGGTATGTTATCAGAAAAAGAAGCTTATTTATCATCTGTAAAGAAACGCCTTCTGCAATATGAGAAAGCCGGAGTGAAGTTATACCTCGATGGGAATCCGTCAGACACGGATCACATTATGAAGAAATGTGTTAAGGAGGATGCTGCTTATATGGCAGACTATATTGCAGATGAAACAGGAAAAGTTAAGGAAATCCGATATGATCTGATTTCTGAACCGGTTATGGATCCGGTTTCTGACACAATCCCTTTAGACCCTTTAGAATATTAATATGCCAAATAGTAAAAAATGATTTTGGAACCCCCTTATAACAAAACATTTGAAGCAAAATTTTAATGACGATAGAAGAATAGTCTGCTATAATATAGGACGATTGGAGGTTAAATACATGAAGAAAAAAATTATTCCGGTGTTAATTGCCATCGTCCTTATTATAGTGGTGTTTGGCATAGCATTTGGGGGTAAGATTATTGATAGATATTCTTATTCAAAAGAACGTGCGGATTTGAATGAAATTTATGCAATACAGGACGAGACGGATACCGCAATCGTTCTGCAGGATGAAATCATTGAACAGAGAGCGAAGCTGTTAGACGGTACGTATTATGTGGCTTTAAGTACCGCCCAGGAGCTTTTTAATGACCGGTTTTATGAGGACGCAGGAGAAGGACTTCTGCTTTATACACTTCCCGAAGCCATTGTTAGAACGGTTGTCGGAACAAGCGAAGTCAGTATCGGGGAGGAGAACAAGAGCTTCGATTATATCCTTTCCCGCTATGTAGGGGATACTCTGTATGTGGCGTTGGACTATGTGAAGCAGTATTCCAACTTTTCATATGAAGCATTCACCGATCCGAATCGTCTGCAGATATACACTTCCTGGGATCAGAGACAGATTGGATATATTAAGAAGGATACGAAAGTGCGTCGTCTGGGCGGTGTGAAGAGCGAGATCTTAGAAGACGTGAAAGCAAATGATAAGGTGATCGTTTTGGAACAGATGGAAACCTGGACCAAGGTAAAGACGGCAGATGCTGTCATTGGTTATGTAGAGAACAAGCGGCTGCGTGATATTGCACCGGAGCTTCCGATTCCGGTCAATGATTATCAGGAGCCGGAATACACCAGTGTTACGAGAGACCACAAAATTAATCTTGGATGGCATGTAGTTGCCGGAGTGGCAGGAAATGATACCCTGTCGGAATATGTGGCGAATACCCGGGGATTGAATGTGATTTCCCCGACCTGGTTTAAATTAAATGATAATGAAGGAAATTTTATCAGCTTTGCTACACAGCAGTATGTGGACAAGGCACATGACATGGGCCTTGAAGTGTGGGCACTGGTTGAAAATATTGAATATAAGGATAGCATTGATATGTACAGCATCCTGTCTTCCACAACACATCGGAAGACCCTGATTGACAATCTGGTCAATGAGGCATTGCAGTATGGAATCGATGGAATCAATGTTGACTTTGAGCAGATCAGTCTGGACTGTGGAGAGCATTATATTGAGTTTATCCGTGAGCTGTCCATACCGTGTCGTGCAAATGGCATTGTGCTGTCCGTTGATAATTATGTTCCGACGGGTTATACCAATCATTATAATCGTAAGGAACAGGGAATTGTGGCAGATTATGTGATCATCATGGGATATGATGAGCATTATGCCGGCAGTGCGGAAGCAGGAAGCGTTGCATCCATTAATTTTGTGGAGGAAGGTATTAAGCAGACCGTAGAACAGGTGCCGGCTAATAAGATTATCAATGCGGTTCCGTTCTATACAAGAATCTGGTCTACGACAGGTACGGACGTAAGCAGCCAGGCAGTAGGCATGGCGATGGCACAGGAATATATCAAGGCTCATAATATTGAAACCGTATGGGATGAAGAAACCTGTCAGAACTACGGAGAATATATGGATGGAGATACCTATAATCAGGTATGGCTGGAAGATGCACAATCCATTGGTGTGAAGCTTAATGTTATGCAGAATTACAATATCGGAGGTGTTGCATGCTGGAGGCTTGGCTATGAAACTCCGGACATCTGGGATGTAATTGAAGAATATCTGGCTAAATAGTTTGGTTTTTTGTTCCTTATGCCTGGTACTTTCTTTTATGAGAACTGCATAAATATATAGAAATACCTTCGGAAAGAACAGTTATATGGAGTTAAAGATCGGAGAACGCGGTGAGAAGATTCTACAGCTGCTTATGTTGGGAATCCTCATGTTATCCATGTTTGTCATATCAAAAGAGGGAGCGTTATTTATCCATACCTCATCAACGCAGGTAGTCGCAGAAAAGAAAAAGGTTATTGTAATTGATGCCGGACACGGCGGAATTGATCCGGGGAAAATCGGAATCCACGGGGAACAGGAAAAGGAAATCAATCTGAAAATTGCAGAAATTTTAAAAACGTTTCTGGAACTGGATGGGTATGAAGTCGTGATGACACGAACAGAAGACGGGGGATTGTATGATGAGAATACCTCAAATAAGAAGGTACAGGATATGAAACGCCGTATTGAAGTCATTGAGGAAGCGGATCCTATTCTGGTGGTCAGTATTCACCAGAACAGTTACTCTGAGGAATATGTAAAGGGTGGTCAGGTTTTTTATTATGGAACAAGTGAAGTGAGTAAAGATCTTGCAGAAACGATACAGAAACAGTTGAAGCAGTTGGATCCGGAGAATAAGCGGGAGGCTAAGGCAAATACCAGTTACTACTTATTAAAGAAGACTTCAAGACCCATTGTTATTGTGGAATGCGGTTTTCTCTCCAATGCAGCAGAAGCTGATAAATTATCGGATCCGCTTTATGAAGAGCGGCTGGCCTTCCGGATTTTCATGGGGATTGTGCAGCATATTAGAGACACTTACTAAGGTAGGTGTCTTTTCCTGTTAATATAGCAAGTTAATCGGTATTGTTATATAAATACAATCTGGTACACCGTTCTGCATTATTGGTCCGGTTAATTTTTGAACGCTGTACTAGTCAAAACAGAAGAAATGTGGTAAATTGTAACTGTTCAGATAGAGTCCTGAATAATTACTGTGGTAACAGTTACAGTCAGGCGAGAGGCATGTTTTCATGAATACAAAAGTAGTAACGATAAAGGAAGATCATATTGATGAAGAAGCGATACAGGAAGCCGGACAGATTTTGAAGAATGGCGGGCTGGTTGCATTTCCGACAGAGACAGTTTACGGACTTGGTGGCGATGCATTGAATGCCGAATCTTCTGCAAAGATTTATGCGGCAAAGGGCAGACCGTCCGACAATCCGCTGATTGTCCATATTGCGGATATGGATGCGCTGCCGCTGATTGCAGCAGAGATTCCTGAGAGCGCTTATCTTCTTGCGGATGCTTTCTGGCCGGGACCGTTAACCATGATTTTCAAAAAGACAGAACGCGTACCGATGGCAACCACCGGTGGACTTCCTACCGTGGCAGTGCGGATGCCTTCCAATAAAATTGCGGCAGCACTCATCCGGGCAGCCGGGGGATACATTGCCGCACCCAGTGCCAACCGTTCCGGAAGGCCGAGTCCTACGGTAGCGAAATATGTGATTGAAGATCTGGATGGCAGGATAGAGATGATTATTGATGGCGGTTTTGCTGCTATTGGTCTGGAATCAACGATTATTGATCTGTCTGAGGGAGAGCCGATGATTCTCCGCCCGGGATATGTGACACAGGAAAAGATGACGCAGGTGATCGGAAATGTCGATGTAGACCGGACGATACTGGATGCATCCTCTAAGGAGGCGCCGAAGGCACCGGGCATGAAATACCGCCACTATGCACCGAAGGGGAATCTTACGATTGTGGAAGGTCCACAGGAGAAGGTCACTGCCTGCATCAATGAAAAACTGTCAGAAGGACATAAACAGGGATTGAAAACGGGTGTTATTGCGACCGATGAAACAATAGAGCAGTATCAGGCTGATGTGAAGAGAAGTCTCGGAAGCCGTAAGAATGAAGAGGCAATCGCACATCATTTGTTTGAAGTGTTACGGCAGATGGATGATGAAGAGGTACAGCTTATTTTTACAGAGTCCTTTGCAGAAACCGGATTGGGACAGGCTACGATGAACCGTCTGCTGAAGGCAGCAGGACATCAGGTGATCAGCCTGTGAAGAGAATATAGATTCAAAGGAGGAGCCTATGATAGCATTAGGAAGTGATCATGGTGGTTATGATCTGAAATGCCAGATTGAAGAGTATCTGGAGGAGAAGGGATATGAATATCAGGATTTTGGATGTTTTGATAGGAAATCCTGTGATTATCCGGACTTTGGAAAGGCAGCCGCAAGAGCGGTTGCAGACGGACAGTGTGATCGTGGTATTGTAGTCTGCACAAGCGGAATCGGGATTTCCATTGCAGCCAATAAGGTACCTGGAATCCGTTGTGCACTTTGTACCGATCCCTATATGGCAAAGATGACGAGACTCCATAATGATGCCAACATGCTGGCTCTCGGAGGAGGAATTGTCGGAAAGAATCTTGCCATTGAGATTGTGGAGACCTTTTTAAACACCGAATTTTCCGAAGGCGAAAACCACGTCCGCAGAATCGCAAAGCTGGAAGATTAACGAAAGAGGTTTTATTACTTTGAGAAAAAGCTTTCCCAAAATGAATAAACGGAGACGGAAGACAATTGCCGGAATTATGGCAATTGTCCTTTTGGCGTGCGTTTATCCTTCTTTTCCGGTATATGCGGACAAGGTATCAGAACTGGAGCAGAAGCTTAAGGAAGAAAAGGAAAAAAAGAAGGATACGGAAAACAAGATCGGGGAAAGCCAGAACGAACTGGACAGTCTGCGGAATACCACGAATGGGCTTAAGGGAGAGCTCAGTGACCTCAACGATAATCTGGAGGAAGTGAGCGCGAATCTTGATGATCTCGAAGGAAAGATTGCTGCAAAGAATGAGGAAATCGAGAAAACACAGGCAGAGCTGGAAGAAGCGAAGCAGATTGAAGCCGATCAGTATGCAGCGATGAAGAAGCGGATCCAGTTCATGTATGAGCGTCAGGATTATGTGCTGATGGAGACATTATTCAGTTCGGCAAATTACGCAGAATTATTAAACCGGAGTGCATATATTGAAAGCCTTGCAGCCTATGACCGGCAGCAGCTTGAGGCATTTAAGCAGACCAGAATCGAAGTAGAAGAAACAGAAGCAAGACTTCAGAAAGAAATGAAGGATCTGGAGGCCCTGAAAGCAGAGGTAGAAGCGGAGCAGAGCCGGGTATCCGGTCTTGTCAGCAGTGTACGTGGCAAGATTTCCGGATATCAGAGTGATATGGCGCAGACCGAAGACGAAATCAAGGCATATGAACAGCAGCTTGCCGACCAGAATGCGAATATTCAGGAGATTCAGAAGCAGCTGGAAGAGGAGCGGCGTTTGTCCGCACTGGCAGCAAGATCGGCATGGAGAGATATTTCGGAAGTAACCTTTGCAGAGGGCGACCGGTATCTGCTGGCCAACCTGATCTATTGTGAAGCCGGAAACCAGCCGTATGAAGGCCAGGTTGCGGTAGGCGCAGTTGTTATGAATCGTGTCATGAGTTCGGTATTTCCGGATACGATTGTAGGGGTGATTTACCAGAACAGGCAGTTTGAACCGGTAAGCACCGGACGGCTGGCTCTTGCCCTTGCACGGGATGATGCAACGAGTGCCTGTTATCAGGCGGCAGATGCTGCAATGGGTGGACAGACTACGGTCGGAAACTGTCTGTTCTTCCGAACCCCGATTGAGGGTCTGACCGGACAGCAGATCGGAGGACATATTTTTTACTGAAACATCATTATTAAGACGTGACATTAAGACAAGTCGTAGCTGTTCAGTACCTTCACAGTTACGATGCAAAATCATTTTCTTACGGTCTTGGCAGTAAATAAAGTAATCCTCTAAGCTGAACGTTTATCGTAATTCTTCAACATAACGCCGCAGCTTCGGAAACTCACCTGCATAAATGATCGTAAGGAGTCTGTTCAGCTTCAGAAGGCTGGATTTCAAGTTTTCGGTAGACAGGCGTCCCTCATCGGAGGCCTGTACCAGTTCGTCAAGATCCACAACCTTCACAAATCCATCGGGATAAATAAGGACATCAGCGAGCAGATCAATCACGGTCAGTTCGTTTTTGTCTTCTTTGTAATCAAAATCCACAATGTCACAATACCAGTAAAGAAGAGAGCCGTCCTCGCGGCAGAACCGGCTGACCTTAAAGCCCTCCTTCAGAAAGTAACAGGACCAGCCGTGATGCAGGTCTTTCTTGGGATGGAGGGTGTTCCATGCTGTCACAATATGATCTTCATCACAGAATAAAATACGGTCGTCCTTTAATAGAATGCATTCTTCGGGGATAATTCTTCGACGGTACAGGATGGGATTTTTCATACAACACCTCGATTTCTTTGGTAAGAAAAATTGATAATCTAAAAATACTATTAAATCTATGTAAAGTCAATGAATTTTCCTAGACAGAAAAGGGAAAAATGGGTATAATTGTATCAGTTCAGAAAAGTGATGTGAGAACTGCATAATTACAGTTTGAATATGCGGATTCTGAAGTAACATATTATAAACGACAGGTAGAAAGGGGCAGAATGTGAAGTTCAATCGTAGTGTATTTCAGGCATTGACTATGATAGGACAGTTTGGAATTAACATGATCGTCCCTATTTTTATTTGTGCCTTTTTAGGCAATCTGCTGGACCGGAAGCTTGGAACAGACTTCTTTATGATTCTTTTATTTTTCATAGGAGCTGTTGCGGGCGGTTACAACGTGTACCGGTTTGCACGGCAGGTTTACCAGAGAGGAAGCGAAGAGTCTGCCTATCTGCATGGTGGAAGGAAGCGTAAGAAGAAGCCGGATGAAAGAAAGAATCACAAGAATGAACCGTAGTCTGTTTGAACTCGAGACAGGAATCCTGATCTTTGGAATAGCCGGACAGCTTATACTTTTCTTCTTTGCGGGAAGAGGACTTTATTCCGCAGCCTGGTGGATCGGAATTGCCACGGCGGCGGTGTGTGCCGTTGATATGTGGTGGGCACTTGACCGGGGGCTTGACCTCGGGCGGCAGGGTGCAGCGAAGAAAATCATGGTTCATTACATGATCCGTTATGTGATGATTGCGATTGTGCTCGTAATTGTGGCATTGACGGATACATTGAATCCCCTGATTACCTTTGCGGGAGTCATGGGACTTAAGATCGGAGCTTATCTCAATTTCTTTGCTAAGAAAGTAAGTACATGGATTTACGGTGAAGAAATTTTACCTGATTTGGTAGAAATACCGGAAGAAGAGATGTAAGGAGGTGATATAGGATGGGACAAGGAATTTTGTTGTCAGGAGGAGCTGATGTCGATTTCATGATTCATGGAGTATTCTCTTATGAATTGTTTGGCCAGACGCTCTGGATTACGACAACCCATGTGTGTGTGCTGATCGTGTTTTTAATTATTTCAGCGTTCTGCATTGCCGCAGGTCATATGGTAAAGCGTGCCAAGGAGGTTCCCACAGGCTTTCAGAATGTGGTGGAGCTGATCGTGGAAATGCTCGATAAGATGACGGCCGGTGTTATGGGCAGGCATGCGGTGAGATACCGGAACTATATCGGAACAATTTTTATTTTTATTCTGTTCAGTAATATTTCCGGATTGTTCGGTTTGCGGCCGCCAACAGCGGACTATGGAGTAACCTTTGGATTGGCGATTATTTCATTTACGTTGATCCGGTACAATGAATTGAAATACCAGAAGCTTTCCGGCGTACTTAAGAATCTGTGCGACCCGTGGCCGATCTGGGCACCGATTAACATTATCGGTAACCTGGCAGTGCCGGTTTCACTGTCATTGCGTCTGTTTGCCAATATTCTTTCAGGAACAGCAATTATGGCGCTGATTTATGCACTGCTCAGCAAAATCGCTTATGTATGGCCGGCAGCGCTTCATGTGTACTTTGATCTGTTCTCCGGAGCAATTCAGACGTATGTATTCTGTATGTTGACTATGACATACATTTCAGATGCATGTGGCTCATCAGAACCATAACAGAAATAACCAAAATTAAATGATTATATTAAGGAGGAAACAACAATGGAATTTAACACGAACTTTATCTTAGGATGCTCAGCAATTGGTGCAGGTCTTGCAGTTATCGCAGGTATCGGACCCGGTGTCGGACAGGGTATTGCAGCAGGACATGCAGCAGCAGCCGTTGGAAGAAACCCGGGAGCTAAGTCTGACGTTACTTCTACCATGCTTTTAGGACAGGCCGTTGCCGAAACAACCGGTCTTTATGGTCTGTTAATTGCAATCATTCTGCTGTTCGTTAAGCCCTTGGCAAAATAAGAGTCTTACATTAATAAATTTAAGAAAGGAGGCTCAATATGGAACCAAGATTGTTCGACCTTGACTTTCAGCTCCTTGCGGATTCCGCACTGATGATCATTGCAGTATTTGCATTGTTCCTTGTCGCATCTTATTTTCTGTTTAACCCGGTTCGTGAAATGATGAAGAAGCGATCCGACAAGATTAAGGATGAACTCGATGATGCGGCAAAGAGTCAGGAAGATGCAGCGGCTCTTAAGGAAGAGTATGAAAATAAGCTGAAAGATATCGACAAAGAAGCAGAAAAGATTTTAAGCGATGCCAGAAGGCGTGCTCTTGAGAATGAGAATAAGATCGTGGCGAATGCAAAAGAAGAAGCGGCAGCCATTATCGAGAGAGCCAGAACAGAAGCTGAACTGGAGAAACAGAAGGCAGCTGATGACATGAAGCGCGAAATGGTAGTACTTGCATCCATGATGGCAGGTAAGGTAGTGAAGGCATCTATTGATACAACTGTACAGGAGAGCCTGATTAATGATACTTTGAAGGAAATAGGTGAGAGTACATGGCAAAGCTAGTTTCGAAAACATATGGAGAGGCTTTGTTCGAACTGGCTGTGGAAGAAGGAAAGGAAGAGGAATTCTTACAGGAGATTGAATCCTTAAAAGAAATTCTTGATGCCAATCCGGATTTCGGAAAACTCATGAACCATCCCAAGATCCTTAAGGAAGAAAAGCTTAAGGTCGTAGAAGAGGTATTCAAGGGACATATTTCCAAGGAATTACTCGGATTCCTGCACATTGTTGTGGCGAAGGACCGATATCCGGAAATCGATGCCATTCTCGATTATTTCATTGATGAAGTGAAGAAGGAAAGAGGCATCGGAGTTGCGTATGTATCCACAGCATGTGGTATTGACGAGGCCCAGAAGAAGGAAATCGAAGAACGACTGCTTGCAACCACTCATTTTAAGAAGATGGAGATGCATTATCAGGTGGAAGATGACCTGATCGGTGGCATGGTGATCCGCATCGGAGACCGTGTTGTGGACAGCAGTGTAAAAGCAAAGCTGTACGAGCTGCAGCGTCAGTTACTCAGGGTACAGCTGTAGGAACTGTGAGGATACAGTTTCTGTTAAGTGACTTGAATCATCGCAGCTGTGAAGGCATGAAATGGCTGCGAATAATAAAGAAAGGTGCGTATGACCAATGAATTTGAAACCGGAAGAAATCAGCTCCGTAATCAAAGAGCAGATTAAACGATACGCTTCAGATCTTGAAGTGTCAGACGTTGGTACCGTTATTCAGGTAGCCGACGGTATTGCCCGTGTGCATGGTCTGAATAACGCAATGCAGGGTGAGCTTCTGGAATTCCCCGGAGAGGTTTACGGCATGGTCTTAAACCTGGAAGAGGATAATGTAGGTGCAGTACTTCTCGGAAGCCACAGAAACATCAGCGAAGGCGATCAGGTTAAGACAACCGGCCGTGTAGTTGAGGTTCCTGTAGGTGACAACATGTTAGGACGTGTTGTGAATGCGTTGGGACAGCCGATTGATGGCAAGGGCCCGATTCAGACAGATAAATATCGTAAGATTGAAAGAGTAGCATCCGGTGTTATCACACGTAAATCCGTAGATACACCGTTACAGACAGGTATTAAGGCAATTGACTCCATGGTGCCCATCGGAAGAGGACAGCGTGAGTTGATCATCGGTGACAGACAGACCGGTAAGACGGCAATTGCCATTGATACCATTATTAATCAGAAGGGACAGGGTGTGAAGTGTATTTATGTCGCAATCGGACAGAAGGCTTCTACCGTTGCATCCCTTGTTAAGACTCTGGAAGAAGCAGGCGCTATGGCGTATACAACGATCGTTGCAGCAACCGCCAGTGAGCTTGCTCCGTTACAGTATATTGCTCCGTATTCCGGATGTGCTATCGGAGAGGAATGGATGGAGAATGGAGAGGACGTGCTGGTAGTATACGATGACTTAACCAAGCATGCGGCTGCATACCGTACACTCTCTTTGCTTCTTAAGCGTCCACCCGGACGTGAGGCATATCCCGGTGACGTATTCTATCTGCATTCCAGACTGTTAGAGCGTGCAGCGAGAATGAGTGATGAATACGGCGGAGGATCCTTAACGGCATTACCGATTATCGAAACGCAGGCAGGTGACGTATCTGCTTACATTCCGACCAATGTTATTTCCATTACCGATGGACAGATTTATCTGGAAACCGAAATGTTCAATTCCGGATTCCGTCCGGCTGTTAACGCAGGACTTTCTGTATCCCGTGTTGGTGGTGATGCACAGATCAAGGCAATGAAGAAGATTGCTTCCCCGATTCGTGTGGAGCTGGCACAGTACAGAGAACTTGCTTCCTTTGCACAGTTTGGTTCTGAGCTTGATGCCGATACCAAGGAAAAGCTGGCACAGGGTGAAAGAATTAAAGAGGTATTAAAGCAGCCACAGTACAATCCGATGCCGGTTGAATACCAGATTATCATCATTTACGCAGTTACCAATAAGTATCTGTTAGATGTTCCTACCGAGGAGATTACCCGTTTTGAGTCAGAATTCTTTGACTTTATTAAGACAAAGTATCCGGAAATTCCGTCAGGCATTGCACAGGAGAAGGTAATTTCTGATACAACCGAGGAGAAGTTAAAGAAGGCAATTGAAGAATTCAAAGCAGAATTTCTTAAATAATTCGGAAGGGAACAGGTGATATTATGGCCTCAATGAGAGACATAAAGCGGCGTAAGGGCAGTATCCAGAGTACCCAGCAGATTACCAAGGCCATGAAGCTTGTTTCTACTGTAAAGCTGCAGAGAGCCAAGCAGAATGCCGAGAAATCCCAGACCTATTTCCACTGCATGTACAATACTGTACATTCGATTCTTCGAAGAACGCAGAATCTGGAGCATAAATATTTAAAGTCCGGTGAAAGCGGAAAGAAGGCAATTATTGTGATTACTTCAAACCGTGGACTTGCAGGCGGCTACAACTCCAATGTGATCAAGCTGATTACCCAGGGAGAGCTTGCAAACGAAGATCTGGCAATTTATGCAATTGGTAAGAAGGGAAAAGATGCCCTTGCAAAGAACTATGAGATTAGAGCTGATTATTCAGATGTAATTGAAGATCCTGTTTATGCAGAAGCCATGAAGATCAGTAAGGAAGTTCTCAGCGCCTTTGAAAATGGTGAAATCAGTGAGATTTATCTGGCCTATACCGGATTTAAGAACACCGTTGTTCATATTCCGACCCTGTTAAAGCTTCTTCCGGTGGAGGTTTCTGAGGAAGAAGAAACTGCTCAGGAGGATGATCCTGTTATGATGAACTTTGAGCCGGAGGATGAAGAGGCTTTGAATTTACTGATTCCGAAATATATTACCAGCCTGATTTACGGCGGTATGATTGAAGCGATTGCCAGTGAGAACGGAGCCAGAATGCAGGCCATGGACGCTGCAACAAGCAATGCAGAAGAAATGATCGAGGATCTGACGCTTCTTTACAATCGTGCCCGTCAGGGCTCCATTACGCAGGAACTGACCGAAATTATCGCAGGCGCAAATGCGATCTCATAAACAAATAAAATCGAGAAAGGATGAAAGAAATGGCAGATTCAGGAAAAATCACTCAGGTTATCGGTGCCGTTCTGGATGTGAAGTTTGCCGGTAACAGACTGCCGGAAATCAACGAAGCAATCAAGGTTCCTCTGCAGGATGGCGGAGAGCTTGTTGTGGAAGTTGCCCAGCATCTTGGTGACGATACTGTCAGATGTATTGCCATGGGAACCACAGACGGACTTGTCCGTGGAATGGAAGCAATTGCTACCGGAAAACCGATTTCCGTACCTGTTGGTGAAAATACCTTAGGACGTATCTTTAACGTACTGGGTGCTCCCATTGATAATAAACCGGCTCCGGAAGGAGTTTCCTATGAACCGATCCACAGAGCTGCACCCGAATTCGTAGAGCAGTCTACCCAGCAGGAACTTCTGGAAACAGGTATTAAGGTCGTTGACCTGCTTTGCCCTTATCAGAAGGGTGGTAAGATCGGTCTGTTCGGTGGTGCTGGTGTAGGTAAGACCGTACTGATCCAGGAGCTGATCCGTAACATCGCAACCGAGCACGGTGGATATTCCGTATTTACCGGTGTTGGTGAAAGAACAAGAGAGGGAAATGACTTATATCATGAAATGACCGAGTCCGGCGTTATTGATAAGACCACCATGGTGTTTGGTCAGATGAATGAGCCCCCCGGAGCCAGAATGAGAGTTGGTCTTACCGGTCTTACGATGGCAGAGTATTTCCGTGACAAAGGTGGAAAGGACGTGCTTCTTTTCATTGACAATATTTTCCGTTTTACACAGGCTGGTTCCGAGGTGTCCGCACTTCTTGGACGTATGCCTTCCGCAGTAGGTTATCAGCCTACCCTGCAGACAGAAATGGGTGCACTTCAGGAGCGTATTACATCAACGAAGAACGGATCCATTACTTCCGTTCAGGCAGTATATGTGCCGGCCGATGACTTAACCGACCCTGCTCCGGCAACTACCTTTGCACATCTGGATGCAACAACCGTACTTAGCCGTTCTATCGTAGAATTAGGTATTTACCCTGCGGTAGATCCGCTCGAGTCCACATCCAGAATTCTGGATCCCAGAATTGTTGGTGAAGAGCATTATGCTGTTGCCCGTGGTGTACAGGAGATTCTCCAGAAGTATAAGGAATTACAGGATATCATTGCAATTCTTGGTATGGACGAATTATCAGAAAGCGATAAGCTCGTTGTAAACCGTGCAAGAAAGGTACAGAGATTCTTATCCCAGCCGTTCTTCGTAGCCAGCAAGTTCCTGGGAATTGATGGAAAGTATGTACCGATTAACGAGACAATCCGTGGCTTTAAGGAAATTCTGGAAGGTAAACATGATGATATCCCGGAAAGCTACTTCCTGAATGCCGGAAGCATTGATGACGTACTTGCCCGCGTGAAATAACGGGAGGTGGTCAGATGGCAGACAGTAATTTATTTACCTTAAAAATTATTACTCCGGACCGTGTTTTCTATGAAGGTGAGGTTTCCATGGTGGAATTCAATACCACCGAGGGCGAAATCGGTGTGTTAAAGGGACATATTCCGTTAACAGTTATTGTAAGCCCCGGAATACTTACAATCACAGAGGCAGAAGGAACGAAGGAAGCTGCATTACATGCAGGTTTTGCAGAAATTCTGCAGGATCAGCTTGTAATTATGGCAGAGATCATTGAGTGGCCGGAAGAAATCGATCTGGATCGTGCACAGCATGCAAGAGAGCGTGCCGAAGAAAGACTTCGCAGCAAGACTCCCGAGACCGATGTTCTTCGTGCAGAAACCGCTTTACAGAGATCTCTCGCACGTATTCATGTATTAAAATCATAAGTATTGATACATCAGATGGTTGAAAAGTCCATTCCTTTGACAGGGATGGACTTTTGACTCTATTTTCACGACTACAGAGGGAATGCATATCATAACAGTAAAGAAACAAGGATGTTATGGTTATGTATGAACGCAGAATTATGCCGTTTTATATGGCGTATCCCATGCCGATGTTCGGGCAGCAGGAAAACACTGTGATGCGTGATCTGGAATATATGCAGCAGATGTACCCGAAGGAGGCAAAGCGCTATCAGAAGCTGATTGCCGGGATTTTAGACAAAATGGACTATGAAGGAAGCATGATCTATGATGAATATCCGGACCGGCTCCGGTTATACCGGCTTGCCATGGATATTCTGGATCGGGTAAAAAGAGAAGAAAACAGTAACGAAGAGTCTGCACCGGATGCGGATTCCCCGGAAAAGTGGCAGAGAATCGGGGATCTCATACAGATTCTTCTGTTTTATGAAATTTATAAGAGAAGACACAGGGATGAACGATTTACACACTTATTTATCTGAATTATGCAATGAAAGACTCTATCAGATGATCCTGAGCAACCCACGGGAAAAGGATGGAATTTCAAGGATTAAGATCCGTCCGGTGATGGTAAAGCAGGAGCTGATGTTTCAGGAGACCTGTTTTCAGGGGACACAGGTTTTTCATAAGAATTATCAGGCAGGGGATATGGTATCCCTTGTGGAACGTTACATGAAAGACAAATTCCGACAGCTGGAGGCCTGGCACATGGAGGGCAGACTCCATGTGCTTGTAAGTAAAAAGGGAAGGACAACCATTAAGTTTAAGTCCACGGAATCTGGGGAGAAAACCCTGAAACCGGTTATGGAGCACAACCGTGAGAAGCACTATATTCTGAAGGAAGGAATTCCGGTTCCGTTTCTGATTGATTTAGGAGTGCAGACCCCTGAGGGGAAAATTGTACATGCCCGGTATGATAAATTTAAACAGATTAACCGCTATCTTGAATTTGTAGAGGATATTCTGCCGACCCTTCAAAAGAAGGGTACTGTGCATATCATCGATTTTGGCTGTGGCAAGTCTTATCTTACCTTTGCCCTGTATTACTATCTGCATGAGCTTAAGGGACAGGATGTAGCGATTACCGGACTTGACCTCAAACAGGATGTGATCCGGCATTGTAATGATCTTGCCCGGAGCTATGGCTATGAGAAGCTGCAGTTTCTTCATGGGGATATTGCAAAGTATGAGGGATGTGATGAAGTGGATATGGTGGTGACGCTGCATGCCTGTGATACGGCAACG
The DNA here is from genome assembly GCA_000438155.1 of Firmicutes bacterium CAG:95. Lineage (GTDB taxonomy): Bacteria > Bacillota > Clostridia > Lachnospirales > Lachnospiraceae > Suilimivivens. The sequence continues at coordinate 8,186 of FR902922.1, read as the reverse complement.
GATTATGCACTGCAAAAGGCAATGAAATGGAATGCAAAGGTCATCTTTTCCGTGCCGTGCTGTCAGCATGAGGTGAACCGGCAGATTCAGAATGACATATTGGAGCCGGTATTGAAATATGGTATATTAAAAGAGCGTATGGCAGCGATCATTACAGATGCGGTCCGGGCAGAGACGCTCGAGATGGCAGGATATGATACACAAATTCTGGAATTTATCGATATGGAGCACACACCGAAGAATCTGCTGATCCGTGCGGTGAAGAGAAATCCTTCTGAACAGACACTTAATATACAGCAGAGTAAAGCAGCAGAGAGAAGATCACAGATTGAGACCGGACTATCCCGGATGACACAGGAGCTTCACATTCATACCACGCTGCACAAGCTCATGGAACAGGAAGAATCGTAGTTTGTAATATAGGTATAAGAAATGAAGAAACTGATCATTAATATTGCAATTATAATTGTGGTATTCTTTATATCACTGTTTGTTGCAGGCAGCATCATTAATCAGGGAACGACCGATATGACAATGGAGATGGGCAAGGCGACATTTCCGGTTGTGACGGTGCAGTTTAATGGGATTGAAATGAATCCTATGCATGGATACCGCAAGGAAATGAAAACGAATCTGATGAGGGAATCCATTACACCGTTGATGAACGGACGAAAGATATCACTTCAGATTGACCGGTTCGGGGCGGAAATCCGCAGTATGGCATTCGAGGTCCGGAGTGTCGATGGAGAGCGTCTGATTGAGAATACGCAGATCCCGGAGTGGAAAGAGCAGGATGATGGAACGCTTTTTGTAACATTGGAGCTCAAAGACCTTATTGACATGAATCAGGAATATGAGCTGATTCTGCTGATCACTCCTGCCTCCGGTGAGACCATCCGGTATTATACGAGGATCATCAGCCAGGAGGATTATCATGTAACGGATAAGCTGGAATTTGTGAAGGATTTCACGATCAAAACCTTTGATAAGGAAGCGGCCAGGAGCCTTACCAAGTATCTGGAATCCAATTCCTCCGGAGATAATACAAATCTGGGAAAAGTGACGATTCACAGCAGCTTTGATCAGATCACCTATGCAGGTCTGCCAATTACTGCGAAAACGGATCCCCAGATCACGATCAGGGAAATTGATGAACAGACAGGCAGCTTTGTAACAGACTTTTATGTGACAACCTCAGATGCGGAAACAGAAAATCTGTATCACGTGCAGGAATATTACCGGCTGCGTTATACCTCGGATCGAATCTATCTGCTGAATTATGAACGTACCATGGATCAGGTTTTCCGGGAGAATGGAAACGTATATGCCAACAATAAGATCATGCTTGGTATTACGGCTGATGAGATTCAGATGGAAGAAAGCGATGATGGAAACATTCTGGCGTTTGTATCCGGTAACCGGCTCTTCAGTTATAATACGGTAGATAACAAAATGGCCTATCTGTTTGGCTTTTATGATAAAGACAATAAGGACACACGTACCTTTTACAATATGCACCGGATAAAAATTCTGGATGTGAGTGAGGGAGGGAATATTACTTTTCTGGTGTATGGCTACATGAATCGTGGCAGGCATGAGGGTGAAGTCGGAATTTCTGCCTTTTATTATGACAGTACGGTTAATACGATTGAGGAACTGGTTTATATCCCAAGCGAGGAACCACAGGATGTGATTATAGAAAAGGTGAACCGGCTTTCCTATATTAATCGTGATGGAATTTTGTATCTGATGGATAACCAACACATTTATGGTATTAACTTCACGGAGAGAACCTATGAGATGGTGGCAGATCATCTGCATTATAACGGATATGTGATTTCGGACAGCAACCGTATGATCGCATGGCAGGAGGGCGACAGCCTGGAAAACAGCCAGACAGTGGTATTGATGAACCTGAATACGGGCGTACAGAAGCGGATCGAAGCGAAGGCTTCAGAAACGATTGTTCCGATCGGTTTTATTGAAGAGGATCTGATCTATGGCATTGTGAATAAAAATGACATTGTGACAGACTATGCAAGAGAAACGGTTCTGCCGATGTATTGTGTGAAGATAGAGAATGAAAATGAAGGAGTCCTGATGACATATGAGCAGGAGAATGTGTATGTTTTGTCAGGCAGTGTGAATCAGAACCAGATCACGTTGCAGCGTGTGTCAAAATCAGAAGACGGCACTTATGTCGAAATCGCTGAAGATCAGATTGTGGACGCAGAAAGTGTAAGTCTGGGAAGAAATACCATAGAAGTCGTAGTTACGCAGAACTATGAGAAAATCAGGCAGATTGTACTTCGTAAAGAGATTGACGTGAATTCCATGAAGCAGCTTACACCGAAGGAAGTACTTTTTGAAGGGGAAAGAAGTGTTTATCTGCGAAGCAGCGATGAAGAGCAGGAGCAGTTTTATGTGTATGGCAAATATGGTATCCGTGGCATCTATGGTAATGAGGATCAGGCAGTTGATGCAGCTGAAAGCGAGGCCGGAGTGGTGCTTAACAGTGCCGGAAACTATGTATGGAAAAAGACCATACGCAGTACCAGAAATCAGATTATGGCAATCCAGCCGGATATGGTTACGGAGGAGAGAGATTCGCTTGCAGTTGCATTAGATACCATGCTGTCCTATGAGGGAATCATGCGTAATTCTGCATATATGCTGCAAAGTGGAGAGACTATTCGCTCCATTCTGGAGGGTGCCTTAAGCGAATGCCAGGTGCTGGATCTGTCCGGATGCTCCCTGGATGCAGTTCTTTATTATGTGGATCGTGACATTCCGGTGCTTGTGATGCTGCAGGATGGAAATGCCGTGCTGCTCATTGGATTTAATGAAATGAATACAGTGATTATGAATCCACAGACCGGGACGATTTATAAGATGGGAATGAACGACTCAAAGACCTGGTTTAAGGAAAATGGAAACCGGTTCATCACGTATATACGAAACGAGAATTAACAGGAAGGGGATTGAAGATGTATCAGGAACAAAAGCTTTATATTGGAAAATCAGGAGAGGAAAAGGTCTGTATCTATCCGAAGATGGCAAACCGCCACGGACTGATTGCAGGTGCAACCGGTGCCGGTAAAACCGTGAGCCTGCGTGTACTGGCAGAGTCCTTCAGTGATTGTGGCGTTTCCGTATTTCTTGCGGATGCCAAAGGAGATCTGGCTTCCATGAGCCTTAAGGGAACCGGCGAAGGAAGTGTCGGCGGACGTGTGGAAAAGCTGGGACTTGAAAAGGAAGGATTTGCCTATCATGCTTATCCGGTAACCTTCTGGGATGTATTTGGAGAAAAGGGTCTGCCGCTTCGCACGACCATCACCGAGATGGGTCCACTGTTGCTTAGCAGGATTCTGAATCTCAATGATACGCAGAGCGATATTCTGACGATTATCTTTAAAATTGCAGATGATGAAGGGCTTCTTCTGATTGATACCAAAGATCTGCGGGCCATGCTGCAGTATGTATCCGAAAATGCAAAGGAATTAAGCCTTACCTATGGAAATATAGCAAAGCAGAGTCTGACTGCCATTATCCGTGCCGTGATTACACTGGAGGAGGCAGGTGGAGAGCAGTTTTTCGGGGAACCGGCACTCAGTATCGGTGACTGGATCGGAACGGACTGCGACGGCAAGGGCAAAATTCAGATCCTGGACTGCCAGAAGCTGATGCAGAGCCCGAAGATGTATTCCACTTTCCTTTTGTGGCTGATGTCCGAATTATATGAAACCTTACCGGAAGCAGGAGATCTTCCAAAGCCGAAGATGGTCTTTTTCTTCGATGAGGCTCATATGTTGTTTGATACTGCAAACCGTGCCCTGCTTGAAAAGATTGAGCAGGTGGTAAAGCTGATCCGTTCAAAAGGGGTTGGTATTTACTTTATCACACAGAATCCGAAGGATATTCCGGATGGGGTTCTTTCCCAGCTGGGAAATAAGATCCAGCACGCATTGCATGCCTACACACCGGGTGAACAAAAAGGGGCAAAGGCAGCAGCACAGGCGTTCCGTGAGAATCCGGAATTTAATACTTATGAGGTTTTACAGGAGCTTGCCATTGGAGAGGCACTGGTTTCGGTGCTCAATGAAGAGGGAATTCCGACTGTGGTGAAGAGATGCACGATGCTGCCTCCACAGAGTAACTTAGGAACGCTTGATGACCGGACCAGAGAGGAACAGATCAGGGGAAGCATGCTTTACAGTAAATATAATGACTATTTTGACCGTGATTCCGCATATGAATTCCTGCAGAGAATGAACCTTCAGGCACAGAAGGAGGCGGAGGAGGCGGCAGCACAGGCTGCAGCGCAGAAGGAGGAAGCTGCCCGCCAGAAGGAGCAGGAAAAGGAACAGCTAAGATTGCAGAAGGAGCAGGAAAAAGAGGCACTTCGGATTCAGAAGGCGAAGGAAAAGGAAGAGGAAGCAAAGAAGAAGAAGGCAAACAGAGTTGCCGGAAGTGTAGCGCGCTCCGCTGCAGGAACCGTAGGACGTGAACTCGGGAATTCCCTTGGCAAGTCGATAGGTGGTTCCTTTGGAAAGCGGCTGGGCGGAAATGTAGGTGCATCCCTCGGAAGAGGAATCATGAGTACGTTGTTTAAGCTGTAATAGTTATATGATAATAATGCTTGCGCACTTGATATCAGAGGCAAGAGCATAGATCTGACCATGGTTCAAAGTGATCACAGTAGGGCGTGTAGGATAACCGGGGATGTTTTGCACAATTTTGGCAAACTCTCCGGTGCTTAATTTTATTATGGAATCAACGGGATAGAGAATCACACTGTTTAAGAAACTCTGGATCATGTGAATGTCAAGATCTCCGGTCATTGCCATAATCATTTCCACGGCATCACGAGGAGAAAATGCATCTTTATAGGGACGCTCTGTGACAAGGGCATCATAAATATCGGCAACCGAAAGAATCCTTGCAAAGGGAGTAATCTGGTCGCCCTGTAATTTCAACGGATAGCCATTGCCGTTCATCTTCTCATGATGCTGCAGTACACCAAGCTTTGTGGCCGTAGAAAGCTCCGGCTTATCCTTAATCATGTTATAGCCAAGAACGGGATGAGTCTTCATTACTTCAAATTCCTCCTCCGTCAGCCGTCCCGGCTTATTTAAAAATTCATTCGGGATTCTGGATTTACCAAGGTCGTGCAGAAGTCCTGAAACACCAATCTGCTGCACTTCCTTCGTGGAAAGTCCACGGTTTTTCGCAATAATCATTCCCATGGAAGCAACATCCACACTGTGCTTGAAGGTGTATTCATCGCTGACTTTCAAAGCACCGACATCGACTGCCAGGGCATCATTCTCTTCCAATGCTTTCATAAGCTCACTGGAAACATTGTTGGTTGCATCCATGAAGCTTGGAGAGTCCGGATTACTGTAAAGGAACTGGATTCCTTCCGCAACTCTTTTCTTCACACTTTCATGTAGTTCAATCTTCGCACGATCAGGAACCTTCACCTTCTCGATCTTCTCCATAACTTCCGGAGAAATATTATAGGTGATTTCCTCATCGCTTTCTTCGCCTTCGCGGATGTAAACACCGCCAATGCTCATCTTGCGAAGGGAATAAATCATGTAATCGTCAAGAGCTGTCTTCCTGTGAATCAGGACACGTCCGGTTCCATCGATGATGGACTGGTCAATGACCATGCCGGGAGTTAACAGCCTGACACTGATAAATTTTCGTTTAATCATGGCTTTGCCTTCAGAAAATTAATTTAATATAGTAGTGTAAAACACTCACCATAGTATAACATAAATCAGGGGCAACATGCTAGAGATTCATGAAGGGAATTATGAAGAATATATACACGGGTTTTCGGGTTATTGATAATGGGTTTTGAGAAGAGGCAGTATTTTCGATGGATATCGGGAGGTGTCCCTGGCGTCATAAAACAGTAACATGGATAAAGCTAAAAATATAATCAGGTCATAACCTTTCGGGATGCTTCATAGAATGTAAAAAAGCGTTCTGAGGGGTTTCCTTTGAAAGATTATATTGAGGAACGGGCAGTTCATATAGCGAATTATATCATCGAAAACAATGCAACCGTAAGACAGACCGCCAAAGCATTTGGAATTTCGAAAAGTACAGTACATAAGGATGTAGCGGAGCGATTGCAGCACATCAATCTGGCACTTGCGAAAGAGGCACGTAAGGTGCTTGATGTGAATAAAGCGGAGCGGCATCTGCGGGGAGGTTTGGCTACTAAAGAAAAATATGCACATCAGCATGAAGAAATGAATAAGTAAGATCAAGATACGGTACAGTTTGTGCCGTATTTTTTACTTTATAGGAAATTCCTATAAAGCAAAAAGCTCCGCAGGGATGCGCAACTCGCGGAGAAGAAATTAGTTGCTTTGCAACACCGCTCGCGCGCGAAGAGTTCGCAAGCGAACTCTTTATTTTGTTGTCATGCATATGAAAAAATGATCCGGTGGATCATTTTTGAGTCGTCATTTTTGAGTGGAAAATTATTTTGACAAGGCATAGGTGTGTCATTATAATGAAAATAGTACTTTATGTAACTATTAAGAACCATGGAGAATAATTATGGAAAAAGAAATGGTCATCGTTTTGGACTACGGCGGACAATATAATCAGCTGATTGCCCGAAGAGTCCGCGAATGCAATGTTTATTGTGAAGTAAAGCCTTATAACAGTCCTATTGAAGAGATTAAGAAATTATCTCCAAAGGGAATTATTATTACCGGCGGTCCGAACAGTGTTTATGCAGAAGATGCACTGCTTTGTGACAAGGAACTTTTTACAATGGGAGTTCCGATCCTTGGCATCTGTTATGGATCCCAGCTTATGGCACATATGTGTGGAGGAAAGGTCGCAACCGCGCCGGTTTCCGAATATGGTCATACTGAAGTTACCATTGATGCTGCTGACAGCGAGCTTTTTGCAGAGGTTCCTGCAAGCACAAGTTGTTGGATGAGCCATACTGACTATATCGCAGAAGCACCGGCAGGTTTCCGTGTGACGGCACATACTCCCGTATGTCCGGTAGCAGCAATGGAGGATCAGTCCCGCAAGCTTTATGCAACCCAGTTCCATCCGGAAGTCGTACACACCAAGGACGGACAGAAGATGCTGTTCAACTTTGTACGCAAGATCTGTGGCTGCAAGGGTGACTGGAGAATGGACTCCTTTGTGGAGACAAGCATTCAGCAGCTTCGTGAAAAGATCGGAAACGGTAAAGTGCTTTGTGCCCTGTCTGGTGGAGTAGATTCTTCTGTGGCAGCAGTGCTTTTGTCGAAGGCTGTTGGAAAGCAGCTCACCTGTGTATTCGTTGATCATGGTCTTCTTCGTAAAAACGAAGGTGACGAGGTAGAAGCCGTATTTGGACCGAACGGATCTTATGATCTGAATTTCATCCGTGTGAATGTACAGCAGCGCTTTTATGATAAACTGGCAGGCGTGACCGATCCGGAGAGAAAGCGTAAGATCATCGGTGAAGAGTTCATTCGTGTATTTGAAGAAGAAGCAAAGAAAATTGGTGCCGTAGACTATCTAGTACAGGGAACAATTTATCCTGACGTGGTAGAATCCGGTCTTGATAAGAGCGCAACAATCAAGTCCCATCACAATGTTGGAGGACTTCCAGACTGTGTAGATTTCAAAGAGATCGTCGAGCCGTTACGAATGCTGTTTAAGGACGAAGTCCGCCGGGCAGGTTTAGAGCTTGGCATTCCGGATTATCTGGTATTCCGCCAGCCATTCCCCGGTCCCGGACTTGGCGTTCGTATCGTTGGAGAAGTTACCGAAGAAAAGGTGCGTATCGTTCAGGATGCAGATTACATTTATCGTGAGGAGCTTGCCAAGGCAGGCTGTGATAAAGGACTTGGTCAGTACTTCGCAGCACTTACCAATATGCGTAGTGTTGGCGTTATGGGTGACTTCAGAACGTATGATTATGCAGTAGCACTCCGTGCCGTAAATACCACGGACTTTATGACTGCTGATTGTGCAGAGATTCCGTTTGAAGTCCAGCAGAAGGTAATGAACCGGATTATTAACGAGGTGAAGGGAGTCAATCGTGTACTTTACGATTTGACCAGTAAGCCACCTGGTACGATTGAGTTTGAGTAGCTTGAAAAATCGCGGAAAAGCCCATAAATAAAGGCTTTGCGGGGTGTCGAAAAGACCAAATG
>FR902921.1:15534-16562 GCA_000438155.1 Firmicutes bacterium CAG:95 | reverse complement strand
CAGCCTTTCATGATCTGCCCAGGCTCTTCTGCGGTCAGGCAATGTGAATCACCTGGGACACCTCGTTCCGGGAGGCCACATACATCGGAAAATCCATGTTCTTCCCCTGCTCCAGGGTAACCTCAATCCGTACCGCCTCATAAGCCAGCTCCGGCATATTGTTTTCCTTGCTTAAATGGCCAAGCACAACTGCCTGTAAATCATCATGGATCAGGGAGCAGAGCAGCTGTCCTGCACGTTCATTCGATAAATGTCCACGATCTCCTAAGATTCTCTGCTTTAACGGGTAAGGATACGGTCCGGCCTGCAGCATATGAATATCATGGTTGGCTTCTAAAACCAGGGCATCCATCCCTCTTAAGGATTCAATCGTATAGTCATTATACGTTCCAAGATCGGTCACAATCGCGATCCGTTTCTTTCCATGCTGGATCCGGTATGCAACCGGTTCGGCCGCATCATGCGAAATCTTTAATGGATTACAGACCATATCTTTAATTATAATTTTTTCATCTGCGCAGACAGGATGAAACAGCTCATCAGGAATTTTCCCCACAGACGGCGTATTCTGAATTGCCCGGATCGTTCCGTTCGTTGCATAAATGGGTGTGCCGTATTTTCTGGCTAAAACACCAAGTCCCGCAATATGATCAGAATGTTCATGTGTAACAAGAATTCCATCAATGTCTCTCATGGAAACTCCCAGTTCATTCAATCCTGCTTCTGTCCTCTTTCCGCTGATTCCCACATCCACAAGCAGATGGGTAGTATCCGTTCCTGCATAAATACAGTTTCCACTGCTTCCACTGGCAACACTGCACAATCTCACGTCCGTTCCTCCTTAGTTACTCCAGTAGATGTCGATCACATCGCCATCATGAAGCGTTTCCATATATTGTGCCGGTTTGCCATTTAAGCTTGTCACAATATTTTTCCCTTTCGGTCTTGTCAGATCGAAGTCAATTTTATCAAATACATCCACAAATACATAGGATGGTTTTCCGCTTAACGTCACCTGTGAGCGGTTC
>FR902921.1:0-15493 GCA_000438155.1 Firmicutes bacterium CAG:95 | reverse complement strand
TAATCGTTGTCGGTCCGGCCGGTTTCTTTTCTTCGTCAGAAGCTTCTGTGGAAGTTTCTGACGCCGCTTCCTTCATAGAATTCGCTTTTGCATTTCCTGCTATACTTTCTTCTGTCTCTTCTTCTGCTTCTTCCCCGTTGGATTCTCCGTAAGCCCCGCTTCCGTTCTCATTCTCCAGATCAAAGTTCACAGTAAAATTCTCATAAACCGGAGTATCCCATTCTGCACTCTGGTGGTTTACGAAAATCTCACGGTCAGGTATCAGGGAAAGATCCATAAATTCTGCAATCTGCTGTACGGTATAGTAATTCAGCATTTCAATTTCATCGTCCTCCCGAATTTCATAATAGGAGGACTGTAATACTCCATTCACCTGTGCAAATTTGGGGATCTCAACCTTATTACCATTCACAACCACACAAATGCTTTCCGTTGCTTCCGGAAGATCTCCGATCGTGGCCTTTGCCGCATCCCCGGCGGTAGATTCCGTTACCCCAATAATATCATTTTCGCGTACTGTGGTATTCAAGTCTACGATCTTTCCATTGACTTCTATGACGGCTGCCTCGCCGCGCAGCCCGCGCACCATCCGCTGCTTGCCGTTCACCTGGAAGGTCAGCGCTTTCCCACGCTTCGGGAACAGTCCATCCTTCGGGAATTGTGCCTGCAATGCCACATCGGCAACCGTCAGATTGTTATTATCGTACATCTTAATCCTGCTGCCGTTGAAGCTTACAAAGATAAAATTATTGTTCTGTTCATAGTAATTCATGCAGATACCAACCGGCGTAACTAAAAGGCTGTCCTTCTTAATATCCTCCTGAAAGACTACATTCTGCATAACCTCTTCACCCCGGAGGGCAACACGCTCCTTTGCAATGCCAAGCTTTTGGGCAACTGCCTCGGCATAGCCGGCCATCTTGCCACCGCCGCCGACGATAAAGACCGCGCTCACCGGCTTTCCACCGTTTAATTCCATAATCTTGTCTGCCACCTGTGTGGACATCTCTTCAATCACCGGTGCCAGAAGCTCATTTACTTCTTCGCTGCGAATCGTCTGTGGGAGAAGCATGATGTCCATATAAGAAACGGTATCGCTCTTTCCGGCCTCCCGTTTGATCCGTTCTGCCTCTGCAAAGTCCACCAGACAATGCTTTGCAATCGTTTCTGTTAAGATATCTCCCGCAACCGGAATCATTCCATACGCAATGATACAGCCATCGTTCGTAATGGAAATATCACTTGTTCCGGCTCCAACATCAATCAGTGCAATATTCAGCATCCGGAACCGTTCCGGTATTGCAAGCTGGATGGCTGCAATGGGCTCAAGGGTTAAGCTTGCCACTTCCAGTCCTGCAATCTCTACTGCTTTATACAGACCATCTACAACATCATCCGGAAGGAACGTGGCAATCAGATCCACGCCGATATTTCTTCCCTTATGTTCCTCAAGATTTCCCATCGGATACCCATTCAGATAGTAGCGTACCACAGAATGACCGACACAGTAGAATTTCACATCACTGTCTTTTTCTTCATTTAAAAACTCCTGATAAGCCTTCTCCACACCGGAGGATACCAGACGGTATATATCATCCTTTGAAATCTCCTGCTCATTCTGAAACTGGATTTCTTCATGAGTTGTCACCGTGCGAAGCACACGTCCTGCTGCCGCAATACAGACCCCTTTCAGCTTTTCACCGATCGCTTCCTCCAATTCCTGTTTCACCATACGGATGGTGTCTCCTACCTTCTGGATATCATGTATCTGTCCGTCCAACATAGCACGGGTATCGTGCTCCTTCACCCGCTGTGCTACAACAATGAACCGGTTCTGATTCCGGTAGCCTACCGTTCCCACAATACTTCTGGTTCCAATATCCAGACCAAACACATATGTACTCGCGTTTCTTTTTTCTTCGATCACAGATACTCCCTAACCTTCCTGTCGATTTGTTCAAAACTGTCTTTAAGCTCCCCACTGTTATCAATCACAAAATGGCATGCCTTCCGGTATTCTTCCTCTGAAAGCTGCGACTGCATGATCGCATCAATTTTTTCATCCGAATAGTTCCGGGCTTCCTTTAACCGTTTACGTCTTATTTCCTCTGCCGCATAAATATACCACATATCATCCACAATATCCAGATATCCACACTCAATCAGGAGAGCCGCTTCGATAAACAGGAAATCAATCTGCTGCAGGTTTCTTTGCAGTTCAATTTCACTTAAAATATACTGTCGTACTGCCGGATGGATAATCCCGTTCACGGTCTCAAGCAGCGAAGCATCTGCAAAAATTTCCTCTGCCATACGCTTCTTATTAATCGTTCCGTCCTCATTTAAGATCGCCGGGGTCAATAGCTCCACAAGCTCTGCATAGCATTCCTGTCCTGGTTCCTCGACGTGATGCGCCGCTTCATCTGCAAGAATGATCTCACAGTTATAATGAATGCGGATGTATTCCAAAAGTGCCGTTTTTCCGGATCCTACTCCTCCGGTAATTCCAATCACCTTCATAAGCTGCTCCTTTATCTTCCTGTTCTGCTATTTTGCCTCATACCAGTTGATGCCCACATGAAGATCAATTTCCAGTTCTACGGCAAGGGATGAAGCATGTACCATTTCTTCTTCGAGAATCATCCTTACCTGTTCTTCTTCCTCCAAGGCTGTCTCAATCAGAAGTTCGTCATGCACCTGCAAAATCAGCTTTGACTTCAACCCTTCCTTCTTAAGCCGTTCAAAGACACGGATCATGGCAATCTTAATAATATCCGCTGCCGTCCCCTGAATCGGTGAATTCATGGCAACCCGTTCGCCAAAGGAACGCTGCATAAAATTACTGCTGAAAAGCTCAGGAACCGGCCTTCTTCTTCCATATAAAGTCACCGCATAGCCGTTCTTCTTTGCATCCTTAACAAGAGAATCAATGAACTGCTTTACCTGCGGATAGGTTTCAAAATACTGCTCAATATAGGCTGCTGCCTCTTTTCTTGATATACTCAAGTCTTCACTCAGTCCAAAGGAACTGATTCCGTATACAATACCAAAGTTTACAGCCTTGGCATTTCTTCTCTGCAGGTCCGTCACTTCCTCAAACGGAATGTGAAATACCTGGGAAGCAGTTGTCCGGTGGATATCTGCATGGGACCGGTACGCCTCAATCAGACGCTCGTCCCCGGACATGGATGCAAGCACCCTTAACTCAATCTGGGAATAGTCCGCATCCATGAAGCAATAACCATCCTTTGGAATAAAAACCTTACGGATCTGTCTGCCAAGCTCCATCCGGATCGGGATATTCTGTAAATTCGGTTCTGTGGAACTGATTCTTCCGGTTGCCGTAATCGTCTGGTTAAAGGTCGAATGTATCCGGTTTTCATCCTCAATATATGCAGCCAGACCGTCTGCATAGGTGGACTTTAATTTGGTAAGTCCGCGGTATTCCAGAATATGTTTTACCACTGGATATTCTCCGGATAACTTTTCAAGAACATCTGCTGCCGTGGAATAGCCGGTTTTCGTTTTCTTCCCACCTGGAAGCCCCATCTTTTCAAACAGAATCTCCCCTAACTGCTTCGGTGAATTAATGTTGAATTCACATCCTGCCTCGCTGTAAATCTCCTGCTCCAATTCGGTGATTTTACCCGAAAGAGCTTCTCCGTAATCCTTCAACGCTTCCGGATTCACGCGGATTCCTTCCTCCTCCATGGAAAAAAGCACCAGGGTGAGCGGCATCTCAATTTCACGCATCAGTCGGTCCATCTGTGTCTCTTCCAGCTTCTGCTGTAAACAAACAGCTGCCTGTGCACACACATAAGCTTCAAAGCAGCAGTACTTCAAAAAATCTTCCGGCTTTTCATTCAGCGCATCCTTAAAGGACAGTCTGCCAAATGCCTGTCCTTTCTCCGGAAGCATCAGGTTCAGATATTCATTGGCAATATCCTCTACCGTATAATCATTCTTAAGCGGATTCAGCAGGTAGGCAGCCAGAATCACATCAAAGAACCGGTCTGTATCCTGTGCCTGCAAATAAGCATATTCACTCTTGATATCCGCAGTTGCAATCCGGCACTGTGCACCCAGAAGCGCTATTTTTTCTTTCAGATAGTCTTCGGTAAGAAAGCCCTGCTTCAAAACAAGGAAGCTTCCTTCTTCCTGAAGATGAAGTGCCACACCCAGCAGTTCTCCGTGCCGTCCGGCTTCCTTCACTACCTTCAGACCAATCTGCCTGTCCTTGTCAGACAATACCCTTGTAAAAAGTGCCTCCACCTCTGCAAGGTTCTCTACCAGATGAAACGAAGCAGATATTTCTTCGTTAGAAACACCCTTTTCAAATTTATTAAGTAAATTCTTAAATTCCAGCTTTTTAAATAATATATAAGAAGCTTCATTAAAAAAGTTTCCTACCCTTGCTTCTTCCAGGGTATAAGTAAGGGGGCTGTCAAGCTTAATCGTTGCAAGCTCCCTGCTTAAATAGGCGAGGTCTTTATTCTGAATCAGGGACTCCTTGACAGACTTCTTCGTCACCTCGTCGATATGCTCATAAATTCCATCCAGGGAACCAAACTGCACCATCAGATCCGTTGCTGTCTTCTCTCCTACCTTGGGAACACCCGGTATGTTATCTGCAGTATCTCCCATCAATGCCTTTAAGTCGATAAACTGAACCGGATTTACCTGATACTTTGCTTCCACATCGGCTGCATAGTAATTCTCGATTTCTGTTCTGCCACCCTTTGTCTTCGGAATGCGAATCCTGATCCTGTCCGTTGCAATCTGTAACAGATCCCGGTCACCGGAAACCAGGGAAACATCAATTCCCTCTGCTTCTGCACGCTTGGCAATCGTTCCTAAAAGATCATCCGCTTCATAACCTGCCTGCTCAATGATCCGGATTCCCATAGCCTGTAAAACTTCCTTCATTACAGGAACCTGTTCACGTAGTTCCTCCGGCATCGGTTTTCTCGTCCCTTTATACTCCTTAAACATTTCATGCCGGAAGGTCGGTGCCTTGACATCAAATGCCACGGTCAGATAATCCGGCGATTCTTCGTCCAGAATTTTAAATAAAATATTTAAGAACCCATAGATGGCATTCGTATGAAGACCGGCTGCATTCGTCAGATCCGGTACTCCATAAAACGCCCTGTTTAAAATACTATGTCCGTCTATCAGTACAAGCTTGCTCATTCCTTCTTACCCTCATACTATGATGTTGGGGTCAAAAGCCCCGACTTTGATACCTACGGATTGCTTCGTGCTGCGCACTCCCACAATCCTGGTGTCATACTATTATTTTAAAAACACAAACAGGGCTGCTACCGTGATTGCTTCTACCGCTACCAGTCCCTCCAGAATATATAAAAACATATGCACATTTTCACGCCAGTGCAGGTGACGTTCTGCAGCCGCAATGCACTCCGACAATTCCTTCTGCAGGTCAAATACTGCGCCATTTTCAAGGCGCACAAGTCCCTCACTTACCAAAAACTCTATCGTAAGCTCTTCCTTGCAGTCTGTGCAGTTTTCGATATGCTCCATGAACTCCCGCAGCTCCTCCGTAGTCAGATCATCGTCTAAAAACTGGGGAATCATCTTTTCTACCTGCTTACAATCCATGTCTCTGTTTCCTATGGTTATGAAATCAACTCTCTTTATTATACTTTGAGAAGTACGTTGCCACAAGGTCAAATGTCTGCTTTGCTCTTTTCTCCGCAAAAGCTTAGTTCTGAAGTTCTCTTCTTGCAAGCTCTAAGCATCCCATAATTCCCTGATCATCATGCAGGCTTGCCGGTACAATAAAGTGATCAATATCGGCTAATTCTTTGGTCTGGATGTATCCTGCCACCATTTCCAGAACCTTTTCACGGATCAACGGAAAAAGCTGCTCCTGATGCATGACACCACCGCCTAAGATTACCATTTCCGGTGATACTACCATGATATAATTGCAGATTGCCTGTGCAATATAATAAGCCTCAAGATCCCAGACTTCCTTGTTATCTGCAAGCTCTACGCCCTTCTTTCCCCATCGCTTTTCAATTGCAGGACCTGCTGCCATGCCTTCAAAACAGTTTTTATGATAAAAACAAAAGCCCTCATAATGATCATCCTTACGCGGAATCATGAGTATATGTCCTGCCTCCGGATGAAGCATGCCATGTACAAGGTTTCCTTCAGAAATAATACCGGCTCCGACTCCGGTTCCGATGGTGATATACATTACGCTCCTTTTACCCTTCGCCTGTCCAAAGGTTGCTTCTCCCAATACCGAACCATTGACATCCGTATCAAAGCCTACCGGACAATGCAGAGCTTCCTCAAATCTCTGTACGATAGGGGTATCACGCCATGCAAGCTTCGGTGTGCTGGTAATATAGCCATATTTCTCACTTTTCCTGTTCAGTTCTACCGGTCCAAAGCATGCAATTCCCAGTGCATCAATATTCTTATCCTTAAAATATTCAATTATTCTTGGTATCGTAATTTCCGGTGTTTCTGTAGGAATCGAAACCTGTTCAAAGATCTCTCCCTGTTCATTCCCGATCGCACATACCATCTTTGTCCCGCCTGCTTCCAATGCTCCTAATCTCATATTACTTATTCCTCCATAATGATTTCATTACTGTTCACTCGCATCTCATTCCAGTAATGTCATTTTATTTTAATCAGCTTTTAAAAGTATACCATTTTTTTCTTGAATTTTAAATAGGGATATGATAATATAATATTCGTCTGAAAACGCCGGCATGTCGGAATGGCAGACGAGGCAGACTCAAAATCTGTTGTGGGCAACCACGTGTGGGTTCAAGTCCCACTGCCGGCACTCTTTAAGGAATATTGTAAAATCACATTTTTCTTTAAAATCCTTGTATTTACTGGATTTGTGGAATATCAAACAAAAACAAAATTTAAAATCAGACATAAAAATATCATGTTTTACACCAAAATGTAACACAAATGCACGCACGAAATAATCCCGGCAAAACTGCCGGGATTTCTCTATTGTCATTAATAATTCTTTGCACTCTCTTATCACCTAAGAAACTTATTTTTCAGTGTACTAGAACTTAATTCTGGAATAAATATCCAGTCCATCAAACGTTGCAAAGTAATCCTTCGGAGTCTCAGCACGGCGGATCAATTTCACACTTCCGTCCTCTTTCAAAAGCAGCTCTGCACATTTCAGCTTTCCGTTGTAATTGTAACCCATCGAAAATCCATGTGCACCTGCATCGTGGATCACCAGATAATCTCCCATCTCAATTTCCGGAAGCATACGGTCAATGGCAAATTTATCATTATTTTCACACAGGGAACCGGTCACATCATACTTGTGGTCGCAGGGAGCATCCTCCTTGCCGAGTACCGTAATATGATGATAAGCACCATACATTGCGGGACGCATCAGATTGACCGCACAGGCATCCACCCCAATGTACTCCTTGTAGGTGTGCTTTTCATGGATGGCCTTTGTCACAAGCTGTCCGTAAGGTCCCATCATAAAACGTCCCATTTCTGTATAAATTGCAACATCTCCCATTCCGGCAGGAACCAGAATCTCTTCATAAACCTTACGCACCCCCTCACCGATCACGCGGATGTCATTCGGTGTCTGATCCGGCTTGTAAGGAATTCCAACACCACCGGAAAGGTTGATGAATTTAATATCTGCTCCGGTCTCCTTTTCAAGACGTACTGCCAGTTTAAACAGCTGCCGGGCAAGCTCCGGGTAATATTCATTCGTTACCGTATTGCTTGCAAGAAAAGCATGCATCCCGAAATTCTTTACACCCTTTTCTTTCAGAATACGGTATCCCTCAAACATCTGCTCCGTAGTAAATCCATACTTGGAATCTCCCGGGTTATCCATGATTCCATTACTCAGCTCAAAAATTCCACCGGGATTGAAGCGACAGCTCATCGTTTCCGGAAGCCTGCCTAAAATTCCTTCTACAAAATCAATGTGGGTAATGTCATCCAGATTAATGATGGCACCTAATTTGTTCGCATATGCAAATTCTTCTGCCGGTGTGTCATTCGAAGAAAACATAATGCTTTCTCCTGTAATACCCATGGCCTCACTCAGCATAAGCTCTGTCCTGGAAGAGCAGTCACAGCCACAGCCATACTCTCTTAAAATTTCAATCAGATACGGATTGGGTGTTGCCTTTACTGCAAAATACTCACGGAAGCCCGGATTCCATGCAAATGCTTCCTTCACAGCCTGCGCATTCTCGCGAATTCCCTTTTCATCATAAATATAAAATGGAGTAGGAAAATCTTTGTTGATTTCCTGTGCTTTTTCCTTACTGATAAATGGTACTTTTTTCATGTTTTTATCCTTTCTCCTCATTTATTTCAATCAGTTTCATCTCATTACGAAGCATCTCTTTAAACACTTTAATAAAATTTGCCTGTGCCGTATACAGACAGGTGTCGGATTTGCTTTTGTTGATTTCTCCGGTCAGTGCATATTCGGAATCGGTGATAAGATGCACCACATTACCACGGCCTTCACTTCGATATAAAATGGCGTGTTCTTTCAGCTCTGTGGAATTCAGTTCTCCATCTGTGATCAACACAATCTTGATCTGACGCTTTGCGAGAGCTAAAAGCTCTTCTTCCAGGGCATTCACATACTCGGCCTTCGCTGCAATATACACTCGTTGCCCGGTATGTTCCAGCATAAAGCTCATCTTACTGCGAATATTGGAATATCCTTCGACAGTAATATATCCGGTCGAGGATTTCTTCACCTCCGGGATATGTTCACACAGATAGGTTCTCGCATTCTGCAGATCCTTCACCTTATGATCACAGAATTCCTCAATGGAAGCTGCCACATAGCGGTTCGAACCTCCCTGCACCAGAAATGCTGCGCCCTTGTCGGTTAGGTCAGACAAACCTCCATAGACATTGGATCTGGAAATTCCTGTCATCTTCGCCACTTCATAACCGGTCAGTTCTCCGTTCTGATAAAGACAAAGGTAAATATTGGCTTCCTGCCTGGTCAGTCCAAACTGAACCAGCTTATCCAAAATCAGATTTTCTTCCATCATACACCTCATACACCTGTTTTTTATTCAACTCCAAAAATGATCCACTGTATCATTTTCTCATATGCAAGGCAACTAAATAAGCTGTACTATAGTGTTTCTTTTTAGGAACACTATAGTACAGCTTCGGTTTCTTGTCAAGTAGTCATACTTTAGATATTCTCAATCTGCCAGTCAATTGGCGTAAGACCATGGCTCACCAGGAAATCATTGGTCTGGCTGAAATGCCTGCAGCCAAAAAATCCACGGTAAGCAGATAACGGACTGGGATGTGGTGCCTTTAAAATCAGATGCTTCGGATTCGTGAGCATCGGTATCTTACGCTGTGCGGGACTTCCCCACAGCAGGTACACGATCGGACGATCCTGCGCATTCACCGCCTCAATAATCGCATCTGTGAACTTCTCCCACCCTCTTCCCTGATGGGAATTCGCCTGATGGGCACGAACCGTCAGGACAGTATTTAACATCAGGACACCCTGTCTGGCCCACTTTTCCAGATAACCATTATTCGGGATATAACAGCCGCAGTCATCATGCAATTCTTTATAAATATTCTGTAAGGATGGCGGAATCTCTTTCTGATCCGGTAATACCGAGAAGCAGAGTCCATGTGCCTGATGGGCATTATGATATGGATCCTGCCCAAGGATCATCACCTTCACCTCACTTAACGGAGTCAGATGAAAGGCATTAAAAATATCGTCTGCAGGAGGATAAATCACATGCGTATGATACTCTTCCTTCACAAACTGATATAATTCTTTATAATATGGCTTCCTGAATTCACCACCAATGGCATCCAGCCAGTCATTTTGTATCATTGCCATAGCCTTCCTACTCCCTTTGCTGTATCATATTGCAAATGCATTACCTTACTCTCTGCATATCCTGCTTTTATAAGCTTCTGTTTATTCCATGTCAATCCCTGCATAATCTATAATCGTACACTCACTCCACGATCTCTTAAATATTGTTTCACATCACGAATTTCCAATTCCCGGAAATGAAATAAAGAAGCTGCAAGTGCCGCTTCTGCCTTTCCTTCTGTCAGTGCTTCATAGAAATGCTCCATCGTTCCGGCACCGCCCGATGCAATAACCGGAATACCAACGCTCTCTGCTACGGCTTTCGTTAATGCAAGATCATATCCTGCTTTCGTTCCGTCACAATCCATACTTGTCAGAAGAATTTCACCGGCGCCTGATTGTTCCGCTTTCACGGCCCATTCCACCGCATCAATTCCCATATCCACTCTGCCGCCATTTTTAAAGATATTCCAGCCGGAACCATCCTCTCTGCGCTTGGCATCAATAGCAACTACCACACACTGGCTTCCGAACTTATCGGCCGCCTCACTGATTAAAGCCGGATTCATAATCGCTGCCGAATTGACAGCTACCTTGTCCGCACCTTCACGAAGAATCATTTTAAAATCCTCTACAGTACGGATTCCGCCGCCGACCGTAAACGGAATAAATACATTCTCTGCAACACGTCGTACCATATCTGCCTTAATCTCTCTGGCATCCGAGGATGCTGTAATATCTAAAAAAACCAGTTCATCCGCACCTGCAGCATCATAAATCTTCGCTACCTCAATCGGGTCCCCTGCATCCCGCAGATTCACAAAATTGGTTCCTTTGACCACCCGTCCATTATTCACATCCAGACAAGGAATAATTCGTTTCGTATGCATCCTACTTTTCCTCCCTGCAAATAGTGATAAAATTCTTCAAAATATGCAGTCCGACCTCAGAGCTCTTTTCCGGATGGAACTGACAGGCAAAGATATTTCCATGTTCTACTGCTGCATGAATCAGTGTTCCATATTCTGTCGTTGCTGCTACATCATCGATATTCCCTGCTTTCAGATAATAGGAATGCACGAAGTACACATAAGCGTCCTCTTCGATTCCCTGAAAAAGACGGCTCTCCTTCGGAAAGTGCAGGGAATTCCATCCAATATGAGGGACCTTCAGCTTTCCATCATCCGGAATCCGCACAATCTCACCCGGTAACAGCGCAAGTCCTTGTACGCCCGGCGTTTCATCACTTTTTTCGAACATCAGCTGCAATCCCAGACAGATTCCAAGAAACGGAATCTTCCGCTCCACTACCTCATGAATTACAGCTTCCAGTTCATAGCTGCGGATCCTTGCCATGGCATCTCCAAAGGATCCTACCCCCGGAAGGATCACACCCTCTGCACTCAAGATCTTCTCCGGATCTCTCGTAATTACCGCTTCCTCTCCCAGGAACTGAATGGCCTTTTCCACACTCTTAATATTACCGGCATCATAGTCAATTATTGCTATCATACATTGTCTCCCATATCAATAAAAGCTTCTTCATCCGGAAGTACATCCTCTGGTACAGAAGGTGTTTCTTCTACCGGTTCCTCGCCGGGAAGATAAAATTCTGTTCCATGAAGTATGGAATCCAGCTTTCTTGTGTAAGTTTCATTATCATAACCGTTAATTTCCACTGCTTCCTCTGGCGATACCCCGTAATCATCCTGTAAAATAGTACAGATTTGCTGATAGATTGCTGTCAGCTCGTTCTGTGAACCACTCGTGTCGGAACCCGCAAGTTCAATGTACAGATCCACTCCCTGGAATAGTGCATCCAGCGCTTCCATATCCTCGCCAAGAGCCATCCGGTTATGATAGGAATCCAGCTTATGCTGTAAAGAAAGGATCTCCGTTGCACACTGATACATAATCTCGTCGCTGCTTCCCAGCTTTTTATTATTCAGCTGCTCATAAACGGTCTTATAATCTCCTGCATAAAAAGCTCTTCTTGCCTCTGTTTTATCTGCATATTCCGGAAGGAAACTACTTAAAAAGGTAATCGCAGCAATCAATGTTACACAGAATGCAACCAGCACAATCGTCGCCCTTCTGGTGAGAACCTTTGGTTCGGGCGGACGCTTTTCTTTTTCCTTCTTTTCCTTCTTTTCTTTTTTCTTCTTTTTCTTTGCAGGAGCCTCTCCGGCATTCTCGCCTTCTTCTTCCTCCGCTCCTTCTTCTGGAACAGCCTTGCCTGCCTTTTTGCCTTTTTTCTTCTTATCTTTCTTCTTTTTCTTATTTGCGTCCTCGTTATCCAGTTCTTTGATGATTTCAGCATTTTCACCGGTAGCATTCTCAGCTCCTTTACTTACCTCATCCTCAATTTCCTCTGCTTCTTCCGTTAAGAAATGCCAAAGTCTTGCAAAGAATCCGGGTTTCTTTTCCATTCCGGCTTCCGCATCCTTATCTCGAATGCTGTCTAATGCATCATCAAGCGACACTTCTGCACCTTCATCGGTCATGAAACCGACTTCATCCGCAGATTCTCCGTTTTCCTGATTTGCTTCTCCTTCTGCCTCCCCGGTTTCCACCGATTCTGCCTTTGACTTTCCAAATAATTTCTTCCGGGGCTTTTTTTCTTTCTTTTCTTTTTTAGCACTTTTCTCTTTTTTCTTTTTCGCCTTGGACTCTTCCTCAGAATCCTCTGCACCAGCCGGTCCTTCTTCCGCAGAAGTGCCCTCTGAGGGTGCTTCCTTGATTCCTTCCAGAAGCGCTAACATATCTGCATCACTGGTATCCAGACTTTCGTTGTTGTCAACCTTTTTTAACATTTCATTGATGTCAGAAAGGTCTTCATCTGTACCAGCCATCTGATCAAGAAGTCCTGTAACATCCTCCTCAGACTGATCCTTTCCCAGTTGCCTGTTTTCATCTGCTGTATGATTTTCTGCAGACTTCTCTTCAACCTCCTGTGGTTCCGGCTCCTGCTCTCCGTCCTGATCCTTCATAGACATCAACAGATCATCCAGATCTGACTTCCAGGCTTCTTTCGGTCCGGATTCTGCTGCATCTCCTGTTGTTTCCACAGACTCTACGGGTTTCCATCCGGAATCATCGGCATTTTCATCCTGCGAGACTTCAGCAATTTCCTGATTCATCTTTTTCTCAGTATTTTCAAACGCAGCTTCGCTTACCGGCTCCGCCTTAGATTCTTCCGGTTCTTCAATCAATTCATCAGGTTCCACATCTATCACCGGTTCTTCCGGCTTTTCAATCGGTTCCTCCACAGGCGCTCCAATGATTTCTTCCTCTCCGGCGTCCACAACCTCTTCCGGTTCTTCAGAATCTTCTGCCATATCAGCTGGCCGGTCCGGTTCTGTATGCTCTAATTCATCTAACATACTGTTCAGATCCTCCGTTGAGAAATCAGACGGTTTGTTCTCTGCTTTATTCATATCCTGCATTGCATCTTCCATGGAATCCGGTTTGTTATCCATCATGGATTTCAGCAAATCATCTAAGTATTGTTCTTCCGATGCCATACCTGTCTCCTCCCGTTTATACAAGGATAGTTTATCATACTAATATTGTTTCGACAATTCCTTTAAGAAGTCTGCAGGGTTTTGACAGATTCCCTCTGCTTTACCTGCAATCTCTTCTGTAATCTGGTATAAAGAGTGATGTACGCGATACATATAGGCTTTATTATTAATATAGGTTGTTTTCTCAAACGGCCAACGGATTACCGTCGGATACGCCATCCCGACTCCAAGCTCCAACACACAAAGCTCCCTGTTCAATGTTCCCTGCAGCCATTTCTTATAAAGTGACCACTGGGAAAGATAGCCATCCTCCACATAATTTTCCGTTTCCACATGGTTAAATGCAAGAGGCTTCCCACATTGTGGACATACTGGCAGATGAAGCTCTGACTCTGGAATCTCTCCCTTAACAAGAGCTTCCATTTCCACCAACAGATCAGGATAAATCTCTTTTACCGGATAAAGCTCTGTATGTTTTCCATCCTCACACTGCAATCTTCTCAGATCGCCACATGGCGTAACAACCCGGTTCAAATCCAGTTCTGAGTCCCAGATACTTCCATCCTGACATAGGGAAACAATAAAATAATTCTTATGCTCCAATATCTTTGCAAGATTCTGATAAATTTCCTGATTTTCCTTTAACCTGTTCTCCAAAAAATACGCCAGAAGATATGAATGTATGGCAGTATTTTCTACTTTTTCACAGGCTGCATGATACTCCGGTGATTTTCTTATTTTTCGATAAAGATCCAGTTCTTCACCCAATCCTACCAGAAGCATCTGAGAATTGGTGATTTTTTCTTTTATATTCATCTATAAACTCATTCCTTACTTATACAATCTGAACAGAAACAGCTTATTACCGATAGGCACGCCCATGACGCGCAAACTAAGAGATAAAAAGGAGCCGATCATCTCGGCTCCTCATTCTCTTATTTCTTCACTAAATCATCAATAATCCGAACCAGGTTTGCAATCTCCGGTTTGGATAACTGTGCATCCGCACCAAGTGCTTCGCCCTTCCTTTTCATTTCGTCATTTACCAGTGATGAAAAGATGACAACCGGAATATCTTTCGTTTCATCATCAGATTTAATTAACTTCGTCAAACGATGTCCATCCATCAATGGCATTTCAATATCGGTGATGACACATTGTACATGATCCTTCAATGTACCATCTGCCTTACAGGCCTGAATTACATCATACGCTTCCTGACCATTCTGTGTGTGGATCAGGTTATCATATCCTGCTTTCTTTAAAGAATCCACGATCAGCTTATTTAATAATACAGAATCCTCCGCAATCAAAATTGGAACATTGCTTCTCTGGCGAACTCCCATATCTTCAATTTCACTTATCTTAAGTCCTGTCTCCGGATTAATATCTGAAACAATCTTCTCAAAATCAAGAATAATGACGAGCCGGTTGTCCAGCTTCACAATACCTGTGGAAATACTGTCTTCAGATGTGGAAACGGTAGCTCCCGGTTTAATAATCTGTTCCCAGGAAATTCTATGTATTCCCTTTACAGCATCGACATGAAATGCAATATCGAGCTTGTTAAAATTCGTGATAATAAATAATCCACCCTCTTCGGATACCCCTCTCTGCAAACAATTCTTCAGATCAATTGCTGTAATCATGGTATCTCTCGGCATAAAAATACCTTCAATACTCGGATGTGAATTTGGTACGGGAGTAACCTTCTGATAAGGAATAATCTCCTTAATCTTGGCTACGTTAATTCCATAAGCATTGCCATCCAGTTCAAACTCCAAAACTTCAAGTTCATTCGTTCCGTTTTCAAGAAGAATTTTTGTATCCATATTGACCACCTCATTCTTTAGACCTTCTATAATCCAAATTATAGCATAGATTCCATTATCTAACAACCATATTTTCTATTAACCCCATATTAACGTAACAGTTCAGCCTTACCCATTCATAAGCTGCCGCACTAAATTCGTACTTCGCTTTCACTTGTACTTATTAAGCGCTCTATAAAAGAATATGAAAAAAGAGTTTACATTTGTAAACTCCGTAAAAACATTCAAAAGGTTTTGTTTATACCTTCAAAACCGATACCGAACCA
>FR902920.1:6443-9392 GCA_000438155.1 Firmicutes bacterium CAG:95 | reverse complement strand
ACACGAGGATTTTCAGTCCTCTGCTCTACCAACTGAGCTATCTGGGCTCACTCGCATCACACAAATGATATTTTACAATTCTGTTATGATATTGTCAAGAAATTTTTCAAAATTTTTAAAATGGTTGTAATTCTTATCTGATTTTATAAAGAAGGAACTTAGCCAATAAGAATGGCATCTTTCTCAGAATCATAAGTCAGGGTGAGCACACAGCCATCCTCGGAATAATCCTTTACGGAAAGATTCAATTCATATAAGCTGCCATCCTCGGAGACGAGCTCGAGCACCCAGGGGGTATTCTGTACATCGCGGTAGATAACAAGTCCTGCCATACGCTGTGCAGGCATAAAGCCTGAAAGGGTTTCCAGCAAATCTACGTTTTCAATTGTTCCCTTCTGATGAAGGGACAGTCCTACAAAGGTAAGGTTCGTATCATTTATCAGGGAAATATTAATGGGGGTAAGAATTGCCGCATTTTCCGTATCCCTGATGTCATTAATTGCAGTGAGGTATTCCTCATAGGTGTCAATGATAGAGTCCATTGTGTCGATCAGCATATCAATTTCTTCATCGTTCATATCGTTCAGATTGTAGGTATTTACCTGCGTGATCTTCTCACCAAGTGCAACCAGCTTTTCGTCCAGGGAATCATCTTCGATCTGCCTGTGAGCCGATACGACACGGTTATGTATGGTAACCAGATTGGAGTAGGTGTCCTGTGCCTGTGCAATCTTTTCAGCGGATGGACCGCCGCATGCGGTAAGAAGCAGCGCAAAAGCTGTCATGACACAGGATAATAACAGAGAGCATAAATTTTTCTTTATGGAAAATATGAGTTTCATAGGCCGGGATCCTTTTAATAACTATTTGTAGCTGTGAGAATACGGAACAGTTACACCTTATCACAATGCAGGATTGTCTGCAAGGAAATGTTGTTATTCATACGGCAGGTGTCAGCCTGCTGTGCAAACAACATTTACAACATTTTGACAGGTTGTCTGAACAATCCATACTGTTATTTTACAAGGATATGAGATATAATGAACCTAAGAAAAAACCAGACTGCTGCAAAACAGACATTTGGGTTTTCAGGATCATTAACGGGCAACTATCCTGTGATGCAGGATAAAGAGCACAAGGTGCGTATTTACAAGATACATGTAGAACGAATTTCACATGATAGAAAACATAGAGACATGAGTTGCCAGGAAGACGTATAGAGACATATAGAAAGGAAACCGGATGGAGAGGGCCTATAAACTGGAATTTGCGGGAGAACGGGCGGGAAGCCTGTATGTGAGCTGCTGTGGACTGTCTAAAACAGAGCCGCTGCACAGCTTTGGACCTGCGCAGAAGCCGTATTATCTCATTCATTATATTCTCCGTGGTAAGGGTAGATTTTCCTTGCGGAATAAAGAATTTCAGCTTTCTTCCGGGAATGGGTTTCTCATCCCGCCGGAGGAGCTGAGCTTTTATCAGGCAGATGAGAAGGAACCGTGGACTTATATCTGGGTTGGATTCCAAGGTGAGATGGCAGAGCGGATTCTGCAGAACATCGGACTTACTGTAGTGAATCCTGTTTTCTGCTCGGATCACAGTGAGGAGCTATATCAGGCGGTTAAGGATATGATGGAGCACAATACCTATGGGATTTCCAATGATCTTCGCCGGAACGGACAGCTTCAGGTGTTTCTTTCTGTGATTGCGGATGGCGTTACGACCCAGGAGCATGGGGAAGTGGATCGGGCCGATCATTATGTGGAACGGGCGATTGCCTATATTCGCAGCAATTACTGTAATCCGATCAGGGTCACGGACGTGGCGGATTATGTATGCGTGAACCGGAGTTATCTGTATACTCTGTTTAAAAATGCACTGGGCATGTCTCCACAGCAGTTCCTGACGAACTACCGGGTGCATAAGGCAATGGAACTGCTAAGGACAACAGAGCTTCCGGTTGAGAGTATTGCTCTGTCCTGCGGATACACGGATCCGCTGGTTTTTACCAAGGCTTTTAAACATGTGAAAAGGATTTCCCCATCCGGCTACCGGAAAGAGGTGCGGACGGGAGAAATAAATAAGAATCAGGATTACTTAAAACAAATTGAAGGTACGTTATTATTAAAAGGAGGAACGATGATGAAAGAACAGCTTTTAGCAAAATTCGGAGAGGTATTTGGCAGCACAGAGGGCGCAGCAGTTTACTTTGCACCCGGCCGTGTAAATCTGATCGGAGAACATACCGATTATAACGGAGGCCATGTTTTTCCCTGTGCCTTGACAATCGGAACCTACGGTGTTGCCAGAGTGAGAAAGGACAACATGCTACAATTTTATTCCATGAACTTTGAACAGTTAGGGGTAATCGGGAGCAGTCTCGAGGATCTGAAGCCGGAGAAGGAAGCAGACTGGACCAATTATCCCAAGGGGGTGATCTGGGCATTTGACAAGAAGGGTTATCCGGTTACTTCCGGTATGGACCTTCTGTTATATGGAAATATTCCAAACGGTTCCGGGCTTTCTTCCTCTGCATCCGTAGAAGTTCTTACCGGATTTATTTTAAGGGATTTCTTCGGATTTGATGTGACGAATCAGGATCTGGCACTGATCGGACAGTATTCCGAGAATAATTTCAATGGCGTCAACTGCGGAATCATGGATCAGTTTGCGATTGCCATGGGGAAAAAGGATCATGCGATTTTCCTGGATACGGCAGACCTGTCCTACACATACGCACCGATTCACTTAAGTGGTGCGAAGATCGTGATTGCATGCAGTAATAAGAAACGTGGACTTGGAGATTCCAAGTATAATGAGCGCAGAAGCGAATGCGAAGAGGCACTCCGCCGTGTTCAGAAAGTAAAGAAAGTAGAGAACTGGGGAGCACTCACCGAGGCAGAATTTGAAGAGATAAAGGGAGCCATCGGGGATGAAGTGCTGGAGCGTCGT
>FR902920.1:0-6420 GCA_000438155.1 Firmicutes bacterium CAG:95 | reverse complement strand
CGTGCAAAGCATGCCGTATATGAGAACCAGCGTACCATAAAGGCGGTTGCTGCCTTACAGAATAATGACATCACTCTCTTTGGGGAACTCATGAATGCTTCCCACGTATCCTTGCGTGATGATTACGAGGTAACCGGAATCGAACTGGATACGCTGGTGGAAGAAGCATGGAAGGTGCCGGGAGTGATCGGATCCCGTATGACAGGAGCCGGTTTTGGCGGATGTACCATCAGTATTGTCAGGGATGAAGCGATTGAAGAGTTTATTAAGCAGGTAGGCGAAGCCTATGAGAAGAAGATCGGTTATGCGGCAGACTTCTATGTAGTGGAAATCGGCGATGGCCCGTGCAAGTTAAAATAAATATCCACATGGGATGAACAGAATATGAAGTGGTTGAAAAGAGAGCGTGAACGGAGGATAGAATCATGCAGGATATGCAGAATGCATTAATCCGTCTGGTGGCATATGGCAGAAATACAGACCTGTTACCGGAGGAGGATGAAATTTATACAGTGAACCGGCTGCTGGAGCTGTTCGAAATCGATGAATTACAGGGAGAGCTTTCGGTTCATGAGCAGATTGAGGAAGCCCGCAGGGAGACAGGTGTCGAAGATCTGGAAGCGATTCTGAAGGAGCTTTTAGACGGTGCCTTTGAAAAAGGCATTCTGAAAGAAAACAGCGTCGTATACCGTGATCTGTTTGATACAAAGATCATGAGTATGCTGCTTCCGAGACCGAGTGAGGTCATCTGTAAGTTCCGTGAGCTGTATGCGAAGAGCCCGAAGGAAGCAACCGATTATTACTACAAATTCAGTGGAGACACCGATTATATCCGCAGATACCGGATTAAGAGGGACATGAAATGGGAAGCACCTACCGGGTATGGCGATTTAACCATTACGATCAACCTTTCCAAGCCGGAGAAGGACCCGAAGGCAATCGCGGCAGCGAAGCTGATGAAGCAGGCCGGATATCCGAAATGTCTGCTCTGCCGTGAAAACGAAGGATATGCAGGCCGGATTAATCATCCGGCAAGACAGAATCACCGCATTATTCCCATTCAGATCAATGGGGAACAGTGGGGATTCCAGTATTCTCCTTATGTTTATTATAATGAGCACTGTATCGTGTTTAACGGACAGCATGTACCGATGAAGATTGATCACAATACCTTCTGCAAACTGTTTGATTTTGTGAAGCAGTTTCCACACTATATTCTGGGATCGAATGCGGATCTCCCGATTGTTGGGGGATCGATTCTGACACACGATCATTTTCAGGGTGGCAACCATGAATTCCCGATGGCGAAGGCTCCTGTTGAAAAAGAATTCATCATTCCGGATTATGAGGATGTTGAAGCAGGCATTGTGAAGTGGCCGATGTCGGTAATCCGCCTGAAGGCAGAGAATCCGGAGAGGATCATTGCCCTTGCCGATGAGATCCTGGATGCATGGCGCGGCTATACAGATGAGGCAGCCTTTATTTATGCCGAGACCGATGGCGAAAAGCACAACACCATTACCCCGATTGCCCGTAAGAAGGGAGATAAGTTTGAACTGGATCTGGTGCTTCGGAATAACATTACGACGCAGGAGCATCCTTTGGGCGTTTACCATCCTCATGCGAACCTTCATCATATCAAGAAGGAAAATATCGGTCTGATTGAGGTTATGGGTCTTGCCGTACTGCCGGCACGTCTGAAAAACGAGATGGAAGAGCTGAAGCAGGCAATTCTTGCAGGCAGTGATCTGCATACAACGCCGACACTTTCCTCCCATGCAGCATGGGCTGAAGAATTCTTAAAGAAATATCCGGTTGTGAATGCAGACAATGTGGATGAAGTGATTCAGAAGGAAATCGGACTGGTATTTATGCAGGTGCTTACGGATGCAGGTGTTTACAAGCGGACACCGGAAGGCATGGAAGCATTTGAGCGGTTTATCAAGAGCCTATGAGTGTAAAAATTTTATTAGCAGCAATAAATAGCAAATATATTCACATGAACCCGGCGGTATACAGTCTTCGGACGTATGCGCTGGGTTCCGGTGCGTTAAATACAGAAAATGCAGAGATTGCAATTGCGGAGTATACGATCAATCAGTCCATGGATGAAATCCTGGGTGATCTTTATGAACGAAAGCCCGATGTGATCGGATTTTCCTGCTATATCTGGAACTGGCAGATGACAAAGGAATTGATGGTCGAGGTGAAAAAGCTCCTGCCGCAGACGGATATCTTTCTGGGAGGCCCGGAGGTTTCCTATGAAGCGGAAAAGATCATGGAGCAGTATGGACGTGCCAATGAAGGAACTGGAAATGGGCCGGTCATCCGTGGAATTATCCTTGGGGAAGGTGAGAAAACCTTCTGCGAGCTGGCAGAGTATTATGCAGAGGAGGGCTGCCTGCCTGGAAAACGGTGTCCCAAACAGGATGATGGCTGCTATCCGGATATACAGGAGTCAGACAGAAAGAGTTCAGACTCTGCCGGAGCCGCAGACAGGGGGCGGATGCTTAAGGATATTCCGGGACTTCTTCTTGATACCGGATACACCGGAGTGAGGGAGCCATTGTCCTTCAGTGAGATTCCGTTTTTGTATGAAGAGCAGAGGCTTTCCGGTAAGGGGCTTCAGGATTTCCGGAATAAGATTATTTATTATGAGTCCAGCCGGGGATGCCCTTTCCGGTGCAGTTACTGTCTTTCTTCCGTTGATAAAACGCTCCGGCTGCGGGATGTTAACAGGGTATTGCCAGAGTTACAGTTTTTCCTCGATTGTAAGGTGCCGCAGGTAAAATTCATCGACCGTACCTTTAATTGCAACCGGGCGCATGCCATGACAATCTGGCAGTATCTGACAGAACATGACAATGATGTCACTAATTTTCACTTTGAGATAGCGGCTGAACTGATTACGGAAGAGGAACTGGAATTGTTTCAGAAGATGCGTCCAGGATTGATCCAGCTGGAAATTGGAGTGCAGACTACGAATCCTAAAACGCTTAAGGCAATTCACCGGAGTGCAGATATGGCACATCTGTCGCAGATTGTAGAACGGATTCGGGCAAGTCACAATATTCATGTGCATCTGGACCTCATTGCCGGACTTCCGGAAGAGGATTATGAAAGCTTCGTACATTCTTTTAATGAGGTATATGCGATGAAGCCGGAACAGCTTCAGCTTGGATTCCTGAAGGTTTTGAAGGGGACAGAGATTTCCCTGCGTAAGGAGGAATATGGTCTGGTTCACCAGAGTATTCCACCTTACGAGGTTCTGTATACGAAGTGGATTTCCTATGAGGAGATCCGTAAGTTAAAGCGTGTGGAAGAAATGGTGGAGCTTTACTATAATTCCAACCAGTTTATTCAAACGCTGGCAGTGCTTGTGACGCAGGTTAAGACACCGTTTGATCTGTATGAGAAGCTGGCAGAGCATTATGAAACACATGGCTACTTTATTAACACGCCGGCACGTGTGAAGCGGTATGATGTGCTTTTTGAATTTGCCTGCAGACTTGTTCCTGAGCGGAAGGAATTGTTCCGGGAGCTTTTGACCTTTGACTTTTATCTGAGAGAAAATGCAAAGAGCCGTCCGGCCTTTTGCCGTGATCTGACGGGAGATTATGAGATGATCCGGCAATTTTATGAGCAGGAGGAGGCTTGGCCCCGTTATCTTAAAGAGTATGCACAATATCATGCCCGGCAGGTCATGAAGATGACACATATGGAGATGTTTCATTATCCGGTCTGGCAGCAGGATGCGGATGAGTGGAAGCCATTGGAACATCCGGTGATGGTATTGTATGATTATCAGAAAAGAGATCCGCTTACCGGAGACTGCGCGGCTGTATCTATAGAGTAGACAAACGAATTATTTATACCCCGCGGTTGAATTGTTGTTCGCCATGTAAAATTGCTATTCTGTTTATGCGTGGCAACAGAAAGCAATTTTGCATGGCTCTGAACAGTTACACATATATTTAAAGAGAAAGCTTACATATGGGGATTTTTATGCTGCAGGTCTTATCCAACATTTCTAATATTATGATTCCGCTTATCGTATTTTATATTATTGCCTATGGACTGATGAATGGCTGTAAGGTCTATGAGGTTTTTGTAAAAGGTGCGAAGGACGGCGTAAAAACAGTGGTCGGAATTCTGCCTACACTGGTTGCCCTGATGACCGCGGTCGGCATTCTCAGGGCTTCCGGCTTTTTTGATATCGTGCAGAAGGTATTTACACCTGTCAGTGATCTGCTTGGTTTTCCTTCAGAATTATTTCCCCTTGTATTTATGAAGATGTTTTCTTCTTCCGCAGCAACAGGACTTGTGCTGGATATCTTTAAGAATTACGGAACGGATTCTTATATTGGCATGATTACCTCTATTATGATGAGCTGCACGGAAACGATTTTTTATACCATGAGCGTTTACTTTATTGCTGCCAAGGTCACCAAAACACGGTACACACTGGCAGGAGCCATGCTTTCTACGGTTGTGGGAATTATAGCGAGTGTGATTCTGGCGGGAATGATTGTATAATAATTAAGATCGTGTAATAATTAAGGGCAAGGTCAATAATGACCTGTCTTTTTCTATGTAGCAGGCAATATAGATAAAAGGGAAATGAGGATATACGAAGATGGAACTTGTAAAAGGAAGACCGGAAACGAATGAAGGAAGACTCGAAAAGGAGATCCGGGTATACGATCTGCTGGATTTTCTGAACATCCCTTATGAACGGATTGACCATGAAGCAGCCGAAACGATGGAAGCCTGTGCTGAAATTGATAGGGCACTTGCTCCGGCGGTGATCTGTAAGAATCTGTTTTTATGCAATTCACAGAAAACAAAGTTTTACCTGCTGATGATTCCGGGGAACAAGCATTTTAAGACAAAGGAGATTTCCCATCAGATTAACAGCCCGCGGCTTTCCTTTGCACCAGCAGAATTTATGGAGAAATATCTGGATATCACGCCCGGCTCTGTGAGTGTTATGGGCTTGATGAATGATCCGGATAATCAGGTGCAACTCCTGGTTGATGAAGATGTATTAAAGGGAGAATATCTCGGATGCCATCCCTGTATCAATACCTCGAGTCTCCGCCTTAAGACAAAGGATATATTTGAAGTGTTTACGAAGGCGGTTCACCATGACTATATTGTAGTGAAACTGACGGGAGAAGATTAAGAACAAATGTTTTGTTCAGAGTAACCAAAAATATATTTGCAAAATCAAAAATATATGTTATATTTAACGTATGGGTGTTACCAAAACGGGTAGCGGTTCGCCTTTCGCCAGAATGAGTACATTCTGAGAACTTCCAGTATTAACGGAGGTGGTACAGATGGAAAATACAATGAAAGGTACATAGTATATTTGACAATAGAGCTTACTGTCGGGATCGTGGGTATTGTAGTAACAATTATCAGCATCATTGTTACGGTCATCAGTATCCTGCAAAACGGAACCGACAGGAAATCCAGACATCAAAAAAGCAACCGCCATGCCGAAATGTAGGTTGCTTTTTTAACCGTAACTTATAATTAGGCGAACCGTTGCTTTACGGTAGCACCCTTTTATATTCACATCATAACATTTACTTGAAAAATCGTCAACAAATTAATTCGGTCAAAATACAATAATTTATTAATTGAAAGGTAATTCGTCTTCATCGTCGAAATCAAAATCATAATCTGGATCCGAGAAATATTCCTCAAGTATTTTATCATATTTGTCGATGGCAGTATTAATTACATTCAGACAACCTTCTAACCAATTTTGAATATCTAACGCAAAATCGGTTCACCATGATTATATTGTGGTGAAACTGACAGGAGAAGAATAAGATTTATTGTCTAAGTATATTAAATGTTTTATTTATTCCTTTACCTCTGCTGATGCAGAGTCTGATTCTGAATCGGGAAGATATTCCATAATATCCGTGATATCGCAGTTGAGTATTTTGCAAAATTGATCAATTGTATGAATGCTGACACTTTCATTTCGCTTGAGACGTGTTATTTGGGCAGGGCTAACATTATGCTTTTTTATTAGAGCATATTGTGTTATGCCTTTTTTTTGCATGGTTTCCCATAGACGATTATATACAATCATATAATTTTACCTTTCATAGTTGCATAATAACCGTTTATGGTTTACAATCATATTAACCAATATCGGTTATTACATGAGGGGATAAAATATACGTTATGAGTGGGGAAAAATTAATAGATTTTTTAAAGCAAAAACACAATAAAAATCTGATTATCCGCTAAAACACAGTATCTATCAGCATTTTCAAGGGAACAAATACATCAATTTACTACTTATTTACTACCATTGAATGAGCCTTGATACGCAAGTTTTCCTAGATATGCAAAGATATGGTACAGCACATCAGTATTGAAACAAGAAAAATTGAA
>FR902919.1 GCA_000438155.1 Firmicutes bacterium CAG:95 | reverse complement strand
TTCTTCTTCAAAAAATTCTGTGATTTTCTCTGCTACAGCGGTATCTCCAGAAACAACCGGTCTGTCATAATAAATAATGGCTATCGTCACTCCGTCCTCATTAACCAGTGAACGGTCTGTACGCTCTATGGTAACTTCCAGCTCAGAATTACTTCGCGTTCTTCTGCTCCTCCACTGCTCATCTGTCTCCAGCCATTCTGTCTCTTCCTTTATCTCCTCTTCTGATTCAGTTTCCAATGAACTTTCTGCATCCTGTACGGAATCTTCCGGCGGATCTTCTATGAAATCTTCTATTGAGTCTTCTATTGAGTCTTCTATTGAATCTTCTATATATACCTGTTCCTCTGCAGCCTCCGTTTCAACAGGCAGCTCCGGCACAGCATCGTTTTTATCCACATCCGGTCTTGCACATGCACTTAATGTAATGAATAA
Organism: Firmicutes bacterium CAG:95; assembly: GCA_000438155.1. Classification (GTDB taxonomy): domain Bacteria; phylum Bacillota; class Clostridia; order Lachnospirales; family Lachnospiraceae; genus Suilimivivens. The sequence goes on along the minus strand of FR902919.1, from coordinate 23,115 downwards.
GGTAACCAGCATTAATACGGTATAATGTTTTTTCATTTTCTTATTCCTTGATTTCGCTCTTTCTGTTCAAGCTGTATTTGACAGGTTATCTTCATATCTTCTATCTGTCTTTGCTGTTCTCGAAGTTCATCCCGCAGCTCCTCTTCCACTTCACTTTCCTGCAATCCAGCTACTCTTGCATCTGAACTGTGTATCAAAAAGCTCCAAGACATATCATTACCCTTGATCTCCATCAAAATGCTTTCTTTTTCTACTTCTTCACAATTACTTCATAACTCTGGCATGTGCTTAACCTCCACAATAAACATACTAATCTATGATCTCTGAATGGATTCTGTTCTTATGATCTTCCCTCTTCACCTTGCATCGCAGCTTGACCGGCTCTCCCGTCTCATCAACCCGATATATCATCCCATCACGATAACGCTTCGTTGTATTATCCAGCAGGTATAGATACTTCTCATCTACACAAAATTGATATGCCATATTAATTTCTTTCCCATCAATTGAAACAATATACTCATCTGATAATACATTATAGGCATCCGGATATCCCACTTTGGATAATATGTTTTCCATATCCCCTACACTAATGTCCACAAGATCTGTAAGCTTCAAAAGCTCTCCCGTATTCAGATCAAATGTACATCCAAAATATCTCCATCCACCTCGTTCTGTGCGTGTTTCTTCCACCTGCAATATACTCAGAATATTCTCATCCATATACATAATTCTAGCCTCTACGCTATATAAGCACAGCCATTCTGCCACGTCCTCATCACCATATCGTTCTCTCATTTTTTCTATGTCTTCACAAATAATATCCAGAACATTTATTTCCGGACATTCTTCCAGATCATTTCCGGGAATGTGTAATAACCTTCCTCTTCCTGCAAACCAATCCTGCTCCTCATCTTCAAAAAATTGCATGATTTTCTCTGCTGCAACAGTATCCCCTGAAACAACCGGTCTGTCATAATAAATACTGGCTATGGTCAATCCATCCTCATTGACCATAGACCGGTCCGTACGTTCTATGGTTACTTGCAAGGTAGAATTACTTTTTGTTCGTCTATTTTTCCATTGTTCGTCTGTCTCTGTCCATTCTATATCTTTCTTTATCTTCACTTCTGGATCCGATGAGATTTCTGAATTCTGTATTGAATCTTCTATAGATGCTCGTGTCTTAGCAGCTACTACTTCAACGGTTTGTTCTATTCTTTCTAACGTAACATCCTTTATTCTTATATCCGATTTTTCACATGCACTTAATGTAATAAGCAATATAATCATAATTAATGCTGTTCTATACTTTGCCATTTTATTGCTCCCTTGAACATTATCTTAAATATTTTCATTTATAATTTCCACAATAGTTTTCGCTACTTCTTCACGTTTAGATTTGTTTGAGCTCAATTTATCAGGTCTTTCTATTGCATCGCAAAAGTAATCAGTAGCTTCCTTAATATCGGTAATCTTCTTAAAATCTATAAAATCATTCTGGCACCCACCTTCGGTCAATTCATATACCAAATACTCCAGTTGGGTATCCATATCTCCAAAGTATGATACATCGCCCTTACTAACCGCATAATCATATAATCCTCTTTTTCTACTCCAATGTGTCCATTGAACTAGCCCCCATCCAGTTCCATCATTTTCTATTGAATCAATATTTCTTTTTATATATTCTGGTTGATACAAATCCTCATCATCTTCTTGTGATATTAACGGACTAAATTGGCTCTCCACATACATATTTCCCATTATCGCTGCTACCTGAAAATCCTCTATCTGCAGATTTTCCTTTAAATACCCTGCTATATAATTAATCTTTATGTCTTTGTTTGCAAATGCCCTGTTCATAACGGTTGTACCAACCTCTTGTGGAGGCACTTCATACATTGATTCACCACTAACGTTACATAGCTGATACTTTCCATCTTCTATCCTAACAAAAGAGCAGTCACAACATTTTCCCAGAATAAACAAATTAATTTCCTGTCTTTGCAGATCACTGATTCCCTGTATAGAGTAATCCTTCGTATATTCCTGTATCTCACTGACCAGTTTTTCTCCATACATACCCTGAAATGCTTCCAGTGAAACGCCAAGTTCACATGCAAAATAATATTCCATAAATATATCTTTTTCTTCCAGTCTTTGTACCGCTTCCGAAATCTCTATCTTCCATTTTTCCCCAGAAAGTTTTCCCTGTCCGGTAATATAGAACATGGCATCATTAATGGCACAATCAATAGCATCCAATAATGCACTGATTTCCTGAAATAGTCCAGAAGTTTCGTCTGCTTTATCAAACAACATCTGGAGTTTCGTTTTCAACAGATCCAATTCTTCTTCTGTCTGTTTCAGCAGCTTCTGATATTGTACAATCTGATATGCAATACTGGATATTATGGCTGGTTTCAAAAAGTTCTCAATAACCTGCATACTCTGATACATCCTAATCATGAATTCATAATATTCACATTCTTCCGTCAGATTTTTGATCTGCATAAACAATTCATCCTCATCCAGATCCTCTGCTCCATCCATACTTGCTTCTAATGAATCCAGATCTTTTTCCACTAAGGTCTGGGCTGCCCACATTCCCTGTACAATACACTGATGTGTTTCCTGTATTCTCTCCTTTGCCCGGTTCCACGATTGAGACTGCAGGGCTTCATTCCCCGAAAATCCCAGAACAGTCTGCATCACTCCTGAATATCCATCCTTCATGTTATTCAGTTCGGATCGGATCTGTTGTACTCCGCTTTCCATTTCCGATGGTCTTAAGATCAATCCCATAATATTCTCCCTCTTCCGGTATTGCTCTTTCTGTTCAAGCTGTATTTGACAGGTTATCTTACTATCCTCTATCTGCATCTGCTGTTTCCGAAGTTCATCCCGCATATCCGCAAAAAACAACCGGTCTAAAATCTGTTTCTGATGTAATTCTTCCTCTTTCTCAGTCAACAGACTAATCAGCCTTTTATCCTTGGCATATGCATCGAACAAAGCGTCATTGATTTCCTTTGCTTTCCGTGCCTGCCGATAAGTCTCATCTTCAATTTGTTCAAACTTTTGCATTAATTCACTATTCTGTAGCTCCCTCTGCCTTAATTCTTCCAGTTTCTCATAAATTTCATCTTCCAGTTCCTGCATTTTCTACTTGTTCCTCTTATCGTTGTTTTGTTTTTTCCTATAATCCTGTATCCAGATCGCAATACATAGTCCACAAACGCTGGTCACTATGCAAAGAACCCATAAAAAAGCCTCATGGGAATCTTCCATATAATACATATCCTTGATGTATTTCGTATCATCGGAATTTAATACCAGATCAACCAGCTCCTCGTAACCGGAATCGGGCTGCTGCTTTGTCAATACGATCTGCTCCATTTTTTCATAATTCTGTTTTTGTTGACTATTAACTATCTGCTCCTGTCGGATAAATGCATCCCGGAACACAAAAACTCCATGTAAATCTGCTAAGGCAGACTTTGCTGCGGTCCGGTTAATTGCTGTATCTGCATCAAAAACAATTTCTGTGTCCGCATCTTCGTCTTCCCGCAGCTCGTCTTCCACTTCACTTTCCCGTAATTCAGCCGCTCTTATATCTGAGCTGTGTGTCAAAAAAGCTCCAAGACATATCATACCAATGCATATCATTACCTTTGGTTTTCCAATCATGACTACTTCCTTTACCTAAGATCTGTTCCCATTTGTTCTGCCATTTCCTGATCCAACTGCTGAAATTCAAGTCCAAGCTTTCGAATGGCATCAGAATTTCCACTTATCAACACCCGATATCTTTGGTTGGTTTCCCCTAAACAATTCATTGCATTCTGCATATTGGCAACTACAGGTAAGTTTGTCTGATATATTGAAATGGTAAAATGCTCTTGAATTTCGGATCCTTTATTCTCCATCAGGCTGCTTTCTTTTTCTGCTTCTTCATAACTGCTTTGTAACTCTGACATGCGCTTAACCTCCACAATAAACATACTAATCTATGATCTCCCAAAAATGTTGCCTGTTCTTATGACATTCCAGGTTCACGGGACTTTATTTCCCCATTCGTAGGATCTGCTTCATACACAAGTTTTGTAATCGAAAATTCTGTTCCCAATTTTCCATTCCACTTAAGCACGGAACTTGTCCGAAACTCCAATGCAAAATCATTAATCAGATAATACGATTCCCCATCATAGAAATACTCATATTTCATATCTATATGATGTTCATAAAAATCTATAACGTAATTATCATCCTTGAGGACTTCATATACTCCGATATCTATAATATTTCCTGCGATAAGAAAAATTGCCTTCATTTCTTCCGGCTTTATGTTAATGAGTTTTGTAATCGGAATCAGTTCACCCGTCCGTAAATCAAAGGTACTTCCATAGCAATACCACGAATTATGCTCCAGCATGTAGTTGCGAACCTGCACAATACTAATAATATTTTCATCCATATAGCAAACGCTGGTATCCATGGCATAACGGGGTGGATATTCAGCCAATATTTCATTTCCCCATCTTTCCTTCATCAATTCCAAGCCATCTTTAAACTGGTGAAATGCATCCTTAGAAAACCATGTAACACTTGTCCCCTGGTCATAAAAAGCATTAGCTTCATTGTCAAAATAAGCATTAATTTTCTTTACAGCTTCTGAATCTCCCTGAATTACCGGTTTGGCATAATAAATTTGAGCAATCAACCGCCCCTGTTCATCATAAACAGACTGATCCACCTTCTCTATTAGTACTTGATCCGAATAATCATCTCTATTATTATCCATACATTTTCTTTGTATAGATTGCTCATAAGTCTTCTCTATCCCCTCTGCTATATGAGATACTTTTGCAATACTTGATTGTATACTTTCCTTGCCATCTGCTTGTAGCACCTTATTATCGCCATTACTACAAGCCATCACATTAAACGCCACAATACATATTGCAATAGCATGTATCAATCCAACATTCTCATATTTCATCTCTCACCCTCTAATATATTTTCTAAAATGTTCTCGGCTGCGGTCTTCCAAGTATCATCATAATCCGCCATACTGGATGTTATGTCGGGTTTCCAAATGTTGATAATAACCTGCATCACTCCATCTGAGTACTGTGCACGCATAATCTGCATACACAGTACTCCCATGTGTTACATCTGCCCAGCCATACCGGTATCGGTATCCTGGAAGTTTGTAGAAATCTGATTCATCTGAGTAACCATATCGCTGATCAGTTCAACGGTTTCTTTTAATCCCGGTTCCAGATCAAAGTACTGCTCTACATACTTGGTTCCGGTCTCAGCCTGCCAGATTTCCGGAAGTGCATTTACGATAGATGTGATCTTTTCAATGCACTCGCTCATTGCGTCTCCCTCTGCCTGAAGCTTCGCTGCCTCTGCTGCTAATGCTTCATAGTCAATCATCAATGCTGCCATTTTCTCCCTCCTTTCCTTTAAACCTCATAAGGTTCTTCCTTCTTATGAAAGTGATATTTAACTGTTGAAATAACAATTATCACACAGATCATACTCATTATCACGGTTACTATTTTTTCAATATCCTTATCCTGATACTCCTTTATCGATACACTGTCCTTTTCCTGTTTAACCGTATCTTCAACATATGGCTGCACGTTTTCCGATTTGTCTTCAATGTCACGATATCCAACAGGATTCGCCATAAACTCATAGGCCTGCCGGTACTCCAGACTTCCAAGCCTTGTATATGGTAGTTTTTTCGAAAAATCAAGTAATATCTCCTGATTTTCAACGCTGTTACTATGCTTAATCTGTTTTAATTCCTCAAGTCCCTTTTCCACTGCCTGGTCAGAATCTTCTTTTGCCTGTACAACATTGTCCTGCATGGTATCCAGATCGGCTCTTGTTGCTTCATATACATCACGTACATATTCCTCCTGCTGGATATCTGTCTCTATTATTGCTTTATATAACTCTGTACCATTTTCATACATTTCTCCTGTCAATCCCTGAATCTCTTCATGATTGATATATTTAACCGGATTATAATTTACAACTGCCTCCCCAAATTCCCGGAGCTGTTCTTTTTCTTTTGCATATTGTGTGGATACGTTCTGAATAAATGTATCCGTATTATTCTGAATTGGCTGCAAAATATCTGAATCAACGATATTCCTGACTTCCGCAATATCCATCTTCTCTATTTCTCCCACCCGGGTATCCAATATTTCCTTCTTTATTTCTTCGTTGTTAAGATCCTTTTTATATTCAGCAAGCAGATCCGTTAGTTTAAGGTTATTTCCCTGTTCATCCTGCCTGATATTTCCATTCTCATCCACCTGGAAATCACTGTATATATAATAGTGATCTACCAGAATATCCTGCATTTGCTTTTGCAGTTCACTCAGTTCTACCGTGCCACTTTCAACCGGAGGTTCCGGTGTTTCTGTTTGATCCCCATTTTCTACAGAAAACGTTGCTGCCACCAGCGCATCTTTCATCTGCACATATTGTTCAGTCGGTACTAATACATAAGAAGACTGATATTCATGAAACAGATTTTCCAAAGCCGTTAATGTATCCAGATATTTTTCCTGATTTTCTTCCTGATAGGCATTTATGGATCTTTCATATTCAGACAGATAATTTTGCACATCGGTATAAATTTGCAGTACACCTTCATCCAGAGCCTGTTCTTTTTCCATGAGCTTCTGATTGTGTTCTTCAAACAAGGTGGAGAGCTTTTCTTCTCCTGTCTGATAAACGGAATTACCTTCCGCATCCAGTGCCAGATTTACTCCCATAATGATGCCGTCCATATTCTGCATCTCTTCCATAAGCGCCGTTGATTGGACAATAAGCTTCTGATGATCCACTTCACTCGCCTGCAGATATTCCATGTATTTTGTTCCAACCTGGCCGGTTAATTCTGCATTTTTGGTCATATATTCTGTAATATCCACCGGCTGTATGTCATATTCGACTTCCGTTACCTCCGTCACCGGAATCAGTGAAATCAGATCTTTTGCCTGTATTGCATCAATAGCCTCTCTTTCTCCCTGATCATTTTTCATGATCGTTTCCGACTCATTTTGTGCATCGTGAAACTCATCCATTAGGGAATTCAGATACATATAGCTGACATTATCATTTAAGTTTGAAACAAACTCCAATACGCTATAAATCACCTTTTCCTTATACTCAGCAGTCAAATCATCATTTATCATATAGCTGATTTCAGCTCTTACCGGAGTTTCATTCAGACTTACAATATTTTGCGAGAAGGTGGCAGGAACAACTAAATATCCTGCATATAATCCATGCTTTAATCCCTGTCTGGCATCCTCCAGTCCGGTGAGCAGAAAATTATCCGGCAGATTAACAAGCAGACTGCCCGCATAATTTATATTTTCATCTCCTACCGCAATACCCGTATCCAGATTTACAACAGCAATTTTATCTGTTCTGAGTTCCTGTACTGTCGTTGTATGGGCAAGCACAGAATTCTTCGTATCGGATATGCCCTTATGTGAAAGGACCATTCCTGCTCCCATGCCAAGAAGAAATATTACCAGAAGGAATATTCCGGTCTTCCATAATTTTTTGTGTCCTTTCATCTGTCCGTCTTCCCTCTCTTTTCACTCCACATTCCAAGTACCCCCATCAGTGCACACATAAAGACTGCAACTGCAGGTGCATAGCCAAAGCTATACAGATGTAAAAGCATAAGAATGACTGCCACAAGGCTTTCTGCTGTGGCAATCACTCTTGCGCGCAGACCAAATATTTTCTTCTCTCTTATATTGAGTCTGCGGTTCCTGCTTTCTACCGGTGAAATAACCATTAGCACAAGCCAGGATATAAGCAAAACACATCCTGTTATAAGCTGATTCGTCCAGTGAAAACGCACAAGGATCAGTCCTGCCATGGTCCAGATAACCGAATAATACTTACATTTCTTCGGTGTTGATGCATGAAATCCCCCGGAATAGCTCCGCAATGCAATATAAGACAATTCCATGCAAAGTGCTTCGAACGGGATCTGTAATAGTCCCCCGATTATTACTGTATATGTCAGATCAAACAGAAAGCTCTTCACCCTGTTCAGTCCCAGTTGAATCATCTTCGCATTGTGTTCATTTACATATCCGTGCCTGCACAAATAGTCATACATATTAATACTTCCTCAATTCATCCAGTAGATCATCGTCAAATTCTTCCTGATAAAGCTTAAAAAAGCAGGTAGAATTTACTGCTGCTCCTGCAACAACAAACAATCCCGCCATTAAAAACTTCATCAGTTTGTCCATGCTCTTTTTCATCTGCATTTCCCTCCTTTTCGATCTTAATTTTATCATGTAGAACGCTCTGTGCTTTAATAGGGAAAAAAATGACGGTTTATGGGAAAATCTGGAAATGTTAGAAGAAATTTGCCCCCAATACGCCAAGAAAAAAGAGCTGCATGGCAGCCCTTCTAAGATTTAAAGATATAAGATCAGATTCACTTTAAAAATATGATTTTCTGTTTCTATTTTCATAATGCCATGATATTTATCCACAATATCTGACACATTCTGAAGACCGATGCCATGCCCGTCTTCATTCTTACGCGTTAAATAACGGTTCTCTTCCTGATAAAGGATTCCATCATATTGATTTTCAACACAGATGCATAATAATCCCTGCTCCGTTTTTATATTCAGATGGATTTCCTTATCCGAACAGCCCTTTACCCCTTCGATCGCATTATCAAGCAGGTTACTCAATAAAATATTGATATCATAGATGGAAATGAATTCTTCTTTCGGAATACTGCTTTTTACAGTAATTGCAGCCCCTTCCCGTTTTGCTTTTTCAATCATGAAATCCAAAATGGCATCCACGGCATCGTTTCCTGTATTGACTCCTCTTGTTGCGATCTCAATCTGCTCGTTCATGCGTCCGATATAATCAACAAGCTGTTCCGTATTCCCTGTCAGGGCAAAATGTTGAAGCATTTGCAGATGATGGAGCAGGTCATGACGTAATGCACGGAGTTTATCTCTGGACTGCTGCATCGTCTCAAAGCGGCGCGCATACATCTGAACTTCCTCTTCAAGAAATTGCTTTTCGTACTTTTCCCTTCCAAGTTCATAGATCTTATTATAAAGATAAAAAAGAAAAAAGTTTAAAATTAAAATAATGAACAGGATTCCAAAAAGCACCAGGGAATCATTCACTTTATCCGCAAACAAAAGATAAATAAACCAGATACTTAAAAAGGGAAGCACCATTATCAGAAGATAATACTTCTCTGAAGCAAGATCTCCCTTTTTCAAATGACAGAAATGATCTACTAATAATTGCAGCCCAAAATACATCAATACACTGACTATGTTCATCATCAGCTTGGACTGACTGCCCTGATCAGCCGGTGTAAAAATATACCAGATAATTGTTTCGGATACCAAACCCATGGAAAATGCCAGAATTGCTGCCATTATTCTTTTCAGGATACTGCCATTATAAACAATAATGGCTATGAAAATAATTCCTCCCAGACTTGTAATCAGATTGTAGGTATCATTCCGGAAAATCAGATAAACCAGACTATTGATAAGCCAGTAAATAACGATTCCACCTATTCTCCCCCGGCGGCTTCGTATATCATTCTTCAAAAAACATTCTGCAAATCTGACCGTTATATTAATTGCCATGAAATTAACGACCAGATAGATGACCATCTCCCACATACTCATCTTACTGTCCCTTTATTTCCAATAACTTTTGTAAAATTTCCTGCTTATACTTTTTGCTTACACCGATAACCGCGCCATTCTCCATCTCAAATTCATTTCTCCGGAATTCACGTACATAATGCCGGTTAATGATATAAGAATAATGTACCTGCCAGAAATTCGCCGGATCCAGTTGATCCAGCACTTCCTTCATTTTCCCGTAGAAGCAGATCGTCTTGGACATCGTCACCATATAAATCTTTTTCGCATGGCATTCAAAATAAACAATTTCATCACAGGCCATATAGCTGATATAACGATCCACCATATAAGAAAAATATACTTTCTCCAAGGGAAATATACCCAGATAGGTATCAAGCACTTCATAGACGGCAGCTTTGCTGACCGGTTTTACCAGGAAATCAAAAGGCCGTATCTTAAATAACTTCTCTGCATAATCGCGTCGATAGGAAATATACACAATCTGCATCATATGATTCCGCATCTGTTTCCGGATACGGTTTCCAACCTCAATTCCGGTGGTATCGCCAAGCTCAATATCCAAAAACAATAGCTGCGGAGCATTCGCAGTATGATCCAGTAATTCACACAGTTCTGCTCCACTTTGCATAATGTCAACTTCTATGGAATGCCCCTTTTCCCCTGCATATTGCAAAACCGATTTTTCAATCTCAGAACATACATAGGAATTATCATCACATATTCCGATTTTCAGCTTATATTTCTCCATGTATCTTTATTTGTCCTTTTTCAATAATACATCGACGATTTCCAGAATGTCATCCTCAATACTTCTTCCTCTCCTTCAGTTCTTCGTACAACAGCTTATAATTCTCATAGCGGATTGGGCTGATCTCCCCTTCTGCAAGGGCTTCCTTCACTCCGCAGACCGGTTCGCTCATATGTACGCAACCCCCAAACCTGCAATAGGGTTCATAGGGCAGAAATTCGGGATAGTACTCTTTCAGCTCTTCCTTTTCCATACCTTCGATATACAGGGACGTAAAGCCCGGCGTATCCATAATATAGGTATCTGCCTCGACGGCAAACAGCTCGGCATGGCGGGTAGTATGCTTTCCACGTTCAATCTTACGGCTGATTTCACCGGTTTCCATATTAGCTTCCGGAGTGAGACTGTTTACAATTGTAGACTTGCCAACGCCGCTTGGGCCTGCCACAACCGTTGTCTTACCACGGAGGATTTCACGGATGCGGTCGATGCCCTCTTCTTCCCTGCCGCTTACAAACAGTACCTCACAGCCACTTGCACGGTAAGCTGCCAAAAGCTCCTCCTGCTCCTTTTGCGATGCCAGATCCTTCTTATTAAAGCAGATCACGGTAGGTATCCCCTGCTTCTGCATCGAGATTAAGAAACGGTCAAGCAGATTATAATTTGGGTCAGGCTTCACAATTGCAAAGATTACAAGCGCCTGATCGATGTTGGCAGAGGCCGGACGGATTAAGGCATTCTTCCGCGGCAGAATTGCCTTAATATTGCCAAGAAGCTGCCCTTCATCGAGCAGCTCAATTTCTACATTATCACCAACAAGGGGTTTCACCTTTTCCTTCCGGAAAACCCCTTTTGCCTTACATTCAAAGATTCCCTTTTCGGTATGCACGTAATAAAACCCGGCAATTCCTTTAATAATCTTACCCTTCATACTCAAAACTTTACTCCGCAGTAAATGCTACCGCTCTCCGGATCTCCTTGCTTTCAGTAGAACCGTCAATTGTGGTTACGGTTCCGTCATCATTCGTAACGGTTGTTGCTGCATTGACATTCGTGTACTGGAACAGAATCACTCCGGCTGCACTCCTGATCCCGGAGATATTCTGCTGTGGAATCGGGAACGAATCCGTCTGTGTGCTTAAGAGCTGTGTTCCATCGTCTGCATATACCGTAACGGTTACCATGGTTCCGGATTTAAAATTCGGATCCTCTTCCTTCGTCGGAGCCGCAATACTGTCTACAAATTTGTAAGTGGCCTGAATCGGTCCAAGACTTACATTAATATCTACCTTCGTTCCTTCCGGCGCATAGGAGCCTGCAGAATAGCTCTGATAGCAGACCAGGCCTGCTGCTACGGAATCATTATTTACTTCGGATACCGTACCGACTTCAAGACCTGCTTCTGTTAAAAGTGCGGTTGCAGTCATTTCATCCTTGCCCATCAGATCAGGCACCTGCTTCTTCTGGGTATCTGCACCCTTGCTGATACGGATCGTAATGGAAGCACCTGACGGTGCCTTACTTCCTGCTGCAGGTTCCTGACTGATAATTGAACCTTCTTTAATAAAGTCATCATATCCGTCTACTTTATTCGGCACAAACCCTTTGTTTACCAGTGTGGATACTGCCTCTGCTTCGGTCATTCCCACGACATCCGGAACCTCCACACCCTCTACGCCTGCGCTGACCGTAAGGATCACTTCCGTTCCGGAGGGGATCACGGTTCCTTCACTGACGCTGCAGCGGATAACAATATCCTTGGCATATTCACTGCTTTCTTCATATTCAATGACAGGCGTCAGTCCGACCTCCACCAATGCTTTCTTGACCGCATCAGCGTCCTGTCCGACCACATCAATCATCTTAATCTGCTTTACCTCTTCCTGTACGTTTTCTTCCTTATTACCTCCAAAGTCAAAAACGCCAAGTGTTTTGCCCACCAGGAACAGAATGATCGCACCGATCAGAATGGCTGCCACCACGGCAAGAATCGTAGTGAGCTTCTCCATCTTGGGATCATAATCATCCTCATCACCGGTATCGTAATCGTCCGGCTCTTCCACATAACGGCGGTTATTGGAACGGCTGGCCGCTTCTCTCTTCACATCCCGTTCCCTGCGAAGATGCATGGCATCCTCCATGGATTCCCGATCCCTGTACTGCTTCTTGATGGATACCATCTCGCGGTCGCTTACCGCCTTCGTGGCTCCCTCTTCATCCGGGTCTACCACCTTCACGAAATCCTCATCCGGATTCATCAGGGATTTCTTCAGATCCACGATCAGCTCTCCCATGGACTGATATCTTCTGTCCGGACTCTTCTGACAGCATTTGAACACAATCTGCTCGACACTGACCGGAATTTCCGAAACGAATTCTCTCGGGGATGGGAGCTCTTCCTGTATATGTTTAATTGCAATTGCAACGGTCGTTTCTCCATTAAACGGAACACGCCCTGTCAGCATTTCAAACAGAGTAATACCGAGGGAATAAATATCGCTCTTTTCATCCGAATATCCACCTCTTGCCTGCTCCGGTGATGTATAATGAACGGATCCCATCACATTCGAGGTAATGGTATTGCTGGTCGCTGCCTTGGCAATGCCAAAATCCGTCACCTTCACCTTTCCTTCTTTGGAAATAATGACATTCTGGGGCTTGATATCACGGTGGATAATGTGATTGTTGTGTGCAGCCTCAATTCCCATACTGATCTGGATGGCAATGCTGATTGCCTCCTTAACAGACAGTCTGGCCTTCTTTTCAATATATTTCTTAAGGGTAATCCCTTCTACAAGCTCCATCACGATATAGTAAATGCCGTCTTCCTCACCTACATCGTACACATTCACTACATTCGGGTGCATCAGGCCTGCTGCCGCCTGCGCTTCAATCCGGAATTTTGAAACAAAGTTCGCATTCTCACTGAATTCCTGCTTCAAAACCTTAACCGCAACGAAACGGTTCAGCTTATGGTCCTTGGCCTTATAAACATCAGACATTCCACCCGTACCGATTTTTTCGAGTATTTCGTATCTGTCTCCAATTATCATTCCAATTTTAATCATCTTTTACCTCTTATATATCCTTCGCAAAGGCATCAATTATTATTACTGCAATGTTGTCTTTCCCACCATGCTCATTCGCACCGTCGATCAGACACAGCGCCTTTTCCCTGATGGTATAGGCACTCTTCATAATCTTCAGAATCTCTTCATCCTCCAGCATGTTGGTCAGACCATCTGAACACATCAGAATCAGATCCCCCGGACGCAGCTCTTCATTAAAAAAATCTACCTCCACTTCTGTCCTGGCCCCCACGGCTCTCGTAATAATATTCTTGTCCGGATGGTTTCTGGCAGTTGTTTCGTCCATGCCGCCCATCCGTACCATCTCTTCTACCAGGGAATGATCCCTTGTAATCTGCCGTATTTCATCGTTTACGATATATAATCTGCTGTCCCCCACATTCGCCACCTGAAGATAGTGCCCCATCAGGGTTGCCGCCACCATCGTGGTTCCCATCCCATACAGACTCACATCTTCGCCGGCCTTACGGCGGATCTGGTCATTTGCCACTTTAATTGCCTTGCCTAAAATCCGTACCGGACTCTTTTCAAAGCTTCCCTTTACTTCCCGTACAACGGTTTCCACTGCATATCGCGATGCATAATCACCGGCATTATGTCCTCCCATGCCATCTGCTACCAGAAACAGATTTGCCAGATTGCCTAAAGGAGTTTCCTGTGCAAACACATAATCCTGATTTAGTTGTCGTCTTTTTCCAATATCCGTAACCGAAAAAGCCTGTAACACTCCGTTACCTCCCACTGACTGCCCGGCAGGGCAAGTCACTCCATAATTGTTCTATATCATAGCATGATGGCTGAAAAAAAGCAAATCCGCAGGCGTTACGCTCTTTTGAATACCTGACAGCGATGTGTCAGTCTTCTTCCCTGGCAAGTACTCTTCTCCTTAACTGTCCGCAGGCTCCGTCGATATCTCTCCCCATCTCGCGGCGCACCGTTACCTGAATACCGCTTCGCTCAAGCTTTCCTTTAAATGCCTGAATTGCTTTGGTTTCCGACTGTACATAATCCCGTTCCCTGATCGGGTTTACCGGAATCAGATTCACATGACAGTTGAGCGGCTTTACCAGTGCACACAGCTCTCTGGCATCCTCCGGTGTATCATTGACTCCTCCCACAAGGGAATACTCAAAGGTAAGTCTTCTTCCGGTCTGTTCAAAATAATTCTGACAGGCCTCCATCAGTTCTGCGATAGAATACTGATTGGCAATTGGCATGAGCTTCCTTCGCTTTTCATCCGTTGTGGCATGAAGGGAAAGCGCCAAAGTGATCTGCAGCTTTTCCTGTGCCAGCTTATAAATCTCCGGCACCAGTCCGCAGGTTGAAACCGTCACATTCCGCTGGCTGATATGAAGTCCGTTCTCATCAGTAAGCAAAGAAATGAACCGGAGCAGATTGTCATAATTATCAAGCGGCTCCCCGGTTCCCATGACCACCACATTGGAAACGCGCTCTTTCGTATCCTGCGTAATTGCATAAATCTGATCCAGCATCTCTGCCGGTGTCAGATTCCGTTCCCAGCCATCGAGTGTCGATGCACAGAACCGACATCCCATTTTGCAGCCTACCTGGGAAGAAATGCACACACTGTTTCCATGCTTATAGCGCATGAACACACTCTCCACGAGATTCCCGTCCTTTAACTCAAACAGATATTTCCGTGTACCATCAAGCTTCGACTCCTGCATCCGTACTACCTGCAGTGTCGTGAGATCATAACGTTCCCTGCACCTTTCACGCAGAGCCACAGAAAGGTTGGTCATTTCATCAAAGCTCCGTGCCTGCCTGACATGGATCCATTCATATAGTTGTTTTGCCCGAAAGCTCTTTTCCCCGATTGCTGCCATTTCCTCCTGCAATTCAGGCAGAGTCATTGATTTGATATCCATTCCGGTCCGTTACTCCTTTTTCTCTACTCTGCGCAGCTTCGCAACGAAAAATCCATCCGTTTGATGAATTCCAGGCAAAAGCTGCAGCATGCCGTTCTCTTCACTGTCCCATAAGTCCTCCGGCAGATGCTCCTTCATGCTCTGTCTCTCAAAGGGGAAATTCTGTGTGAACCACTGAACCATCTGTTCATTCTCTGCCCTGTGAATCGTACAGGTACTGTACATCAGCGTTCCACCCGGCTTCACATACTGCCATATGACGGACATGATCTTCTGCTGAAGCTCCACAAGCTCCTCCATCTGCTCCGGATTCATCCGGTAACGGATGTCCCGCTTTTTTCCAAGAATGCCAAGTCCTGAGCAGGGAAGATCCGCATAGACTACATCGGCCTTTCCGATCATATTTTCATCCGGTTCCAACGCATCAAAGGTCTCGATCCGGATATTTGAGCAGTTGCATCTTCTGCTGTTTTCTTCAATCAAAGCGGTCTTACTGTCGGTAAGATCCCTCGAAATCACGTTTCCCTCTTTTAAGAGTCCTGCCGCATGCAGGCTTTTTCCTCCCGGTGCTGCACAGACATCCAGTAACAGCTCATCCCCAAGGAGCCCCGCTGCCTCGGTAACCAGCATGCTGCTCACATCCTGAACTGTGAAAAGACCTTCCTCATAGCCGGGGATACTCTGTACGCTCTCCCCTCCCTCTATCAAATAGGCATAGGAAAGATAAGGATGCTGCCGCAGGGTAATCTGTTGTGCCGCCACACTCTGCTTCCAGTCCTCTTTTTTCTCCTCCGGTCCGCAGTAACGCAGCACCACCGGATGAACCTTCTGCATCTCTTCGAAGATCTGCTTCGTAATTTCCGCTCCACGTTCCTCAAGAAACAGGGTTACCAGCCACTCCGGCATGGAATAGCGCACTGAATAGCATTTCACCGGATCTGTTTCATCGGGATAAGCAATCTGCGTTTTCGTCCTTGCAATGTTCCGGAGCACTCCGTTTACAAAGCCCTGTAAATTACGGAATCCTCTCTTTCCGGCAAGCTTTACTGCCTCATTGCATACTGCGCTGTCCGGAACGGAATCCATAAACAATAGCTGGTAAACACTAAGACGTAAAAGATTACGGATGAGTGGTTTCATTTTGGAAACCGGTGTCTTGGAACAGCTGTTTAATACATAATCAATCGTAATCTGTCTTTCAATTGTGCCCTCCGTCACCCGTTTGATAAAGGCCTTTGAGGGCTGCTTTAAATAATCATATTTATTCAGGACATTCCGGATCACCAGATGGGAATAGGTTCCCCTTTCCAGAATTTCCATCAGCATCTCCAGAATCAGTTCTCGTTCGTTCAACTTCGTATCTCCTGTGCTAATCCCGTCTTCTTCGTCCCGTCAGCATGAACAGCCGAAGAAGCTGTAATATTGCGGCTGCCGCTGCAGCTACATAAGTCATGGCGGCAGCTTTTAACACCTTACCGCTCTGGGATACCTCATCCGGCGCAAGCATTCCGTAATCCCGCAGCATATTAAGGGCACGGCTTGAAGCATTAAATTCAACCGGAAGTGTCACGATCTGGAACAGTACCGCAAAGGTAAAAATATACACTCCGATCTGTGCAAGTGAAAAATAAGTTCCGTCCGGGAGGTGGAAATTCAGACCCAAAATCAGTCCCAACAGGACAATCGGAATTCCAAGCTTAGACCCCAGATTGGCTGCCGGTACAAGGAGGGTACGGATCTTCATAGGAAGATATCCTTTGTGATGCTGTACCACATGTCCGCATTCATGCGCTGCCACGCCGATTGCAGCAACAGAAGTGCTTCCATATACACTGTCCGATAAGCGGACCACCTTTTGGGACGGATCATAATGATCCGTAAGCTTTCCGGACACGTGCTCAATGCGCACATCACTGATTCCGGACATCTGCAAAATCCGCTGCGCTGCCTGAGCCCCTGTCATTCCGGTACGGCTCTGTACCCTTGAATATTTACTGTAGGTGCTCTGTACAAAGCTGCTGGCAATCATGGAAAGGATTGCCCCAATGATTACTAAAATATAGGTTGGATCATATCCATAAAACATTGTCTCTTCCTCCTTTATCTATCAAATTGTAGCTGTTCAGCCTGTTACGTCAAAGTTCTCTTCCCTGACATCATAGCCCAACAGGAAGTCTTTTACTGACATTTTCTTCTTTCCTTCCAGCTGCACGGTCAAAACCCGGAGTGCCCCTTCGCCGCAGGCAATATCAAAGAATTCCTTTCCGGTCCGGATGACACTTCCCGGAACGGCTCCTTCCTTTCCTTCAACCACATCGGCGTCCCAGATCTTCAGAGTCTTTCCTTTATAAAAGGTATACGCGCTCGGCCAGGAATTCAGTCCCCGTATCAGCCGTTCAATGACCTCTGCCGGTTTCGTAAAGTCGATATGTCCCATTGCCTTATCCAGCTTCGCTGCATAAAATGTTGCAAGGCTTTCATCCTGCTTTTCGGGCGTAATCTTCCCTGCTTCAATGATTGGCAGCGTCTCTACAAGGAGCTTTGCTCCTGCCTCCATCAGCTTATCATGAAGGCTTTCTCCGGTTTCTTTTGCATCAATCGGAACGACCACACGGCTCCACATATCTCCGGTATCGAGTCCCTTTTCCATCTGCTGAATGGTGACACCGGTCTCCTTGTCCCCGTTTAAAATCGCCCACTGAATTGGTGCTGCACCACGGTATTTCGGGAGCAGGGAAGCATGAAGATTGATGCATCCGAATTTCGGCATATTTAAAATTTCTTCGGACAGGAGCTGTCCGAATGCCACGACGACAAATATATCGGCTTCGTATTTCTTAAGCTCCTCCACAGCCTCCGGTGCCTTGATCTTTACAGGCTGCAGCACCGGAATGCCATAGGAAAGTGCACATTCCTTCACCGGAGTCATGGAAACCTCTTTGCCACGGCCTTTCTGTTTATCCGGCTGTGTCACTACCGCCGTAACTGTATGTCCGGCTTCAATCAATGCCTTTAACGGTGCCACCGAAAAATCCGGCGTTCCCATATATACAATCTTCATCCTCTCTCTCCTTCCTACTCCTCATTAAGATCCTCGGTATTCATCAGTTCTCCTTCCACACGGTCCACATAAAGCTTTCCATCGAGATGGTCAAGCTCATGGCAGATCGCACGTGCTAAAAGCTCCTCACCCTCTAAGGTAAACTCCTCCATATCCGCATTGTAAGCCTTCACCTTCACATGGTTCGGACGGGTCACCACACCGGTCTTGCCCGGAACGCTTAAGCATCCTTCGTATCCGGTCTGTTCTCCATCGGTACTTAATATCACCGGATTAATAAGGAGAATGGGATCTTCTCCCGTTACATCGATCACGACAATCCGTTTCAGAATTCCAACCTGCGGTGCTGCAAGTCCCACACCATCTGCTTCATACATGGTATCAAACATATCATCAATCAGTTCCCGGATACGGTCGTTGACCTCCCTGACCTCCTTACATACCTTATTCAATACCGGATCTCCAATTTTTCTTACGTTTCTGATTGCCATTTTAAGGCTCCTTTCCTGTTAGTCATAATCGTAACTATTCAGAACCTCATTCGTAAAACCTCTGCTAACGTAGCGTAGTTTACCTCATGTGGTTACTTCGCCATATAAAATTGCTATTCTGTATGAATGTAAGCATTCACAGAAAGCAATTTTACATGGCTCTGAATAGTTACTCATAATCAAAAATAACGTTTTCTGTCTTTAATTCAAACCCGTTTATAAGAGCCTCCAGCCGTTCCTTCGCCTGCCGGATCGGCTCCTCCTTAAGGGATTTTAAGTAAATCATATAGCGGTAATAGTCCTTAACCTTCGATACGGCTGCGGGGGTCGGTCCGATCACATGGACATAGGCTCCTGCTTCCTTCGCAAGCCGTACTGCCAGTCCCTTGCAGCGTTTTTCATCCTTAGAAACCACAAGGATTGTCAGCATATGGCCTGCCGGTGGATATTCAAGCAGCTCCCGGTACAGGATCTCTTCCTCATAAAAGGCTTCATAATCCTGCTTCGCTGCCTGCTGAATGCTGTAATGCTCCGGGCGGTAGGTCTGGATGATGGCCTCTCCCGGAAGCATTCCTCTCCCGGCACGCCCTTCCGCCTGCGTCAGCAGCTGAAAGGTCTTTTCCCCGGCACGATAATCGCTGTCATTTAGGGAAAGGTCTGCCGCAAGCACCCCCACCAGTGTTACATTAGGGAAATCATGCCCCTTTACAATCATCTGGGTTCCCAAAAGCACATCCGCTTCCCCTTCCGCGAAAGCGGACAGGATCTTTTCAAAGCTTCCCTTCTGCTTCGTGGTATCACCGTCCATACGCAGCACCCGGATCCCCGGAAACAGCTCATACAGCTGCCTCTCAATCTGCTGGGTTCCTGCCTTGAAGCCAAGGATATAATTGGAGCTGCAATTCGGGCAGCGTTTCGGCTGAACCGTTTCGTACCCGCAGTAGTGGCATACCATTTTCCCTCCGATATGCTGGGACAGGGACACATCACAGTGCGGACACTTCATCACATAGCCACAGGAACGGCACGACACGAAGCCTGCATACCCACGACGGTTTAAGAACAGCATGATCTGCTGCTTTTTCCCTAACCGGTCACGGATCAGTTCCTGCAGATCACTGCTGAAAATTGAACGGTTTCCCTTCCGGAGCTCCTGCCGCAGATCCACAATCCGGACATTGGCAAGCTCCCCGCCGTTTTTTCTGTTTTTCATGGTGAATAACCGGTATTCACCCTTTTTTGCTTTATAATAAGCCTCCAGTGACGGAGTCGCTGACCCCAGCACCAGGGATGCTTTCTTTAAGGAGGCAAGATACTCTGCGGTTTCTCTTGCATGGTAGCGTGGGGCATTCTCACTGATATAGCTCCCCTCATGCTCTTCGTCTATCACGATCATGCCAAGATTGGGGAACGGCACAAAAAGTGCCGATCTCGGTCCGATCATCACATCAATTTCGCCCTTTCTTGCGCGCTCGCACTGGTCAAAACGCTCTCCCTGGGAAAGAGAGGAATTCATTACCGACACGCGTTCTCCAAAGCGTTTATAAAACCGCAGTAACGTCTGATAGGTCAGGGCGATCTCCGGAATCAGCACAATGCACTGCTTCCCCCTCTTTATCATCTCCTCAATCAGGGCTAAATAAACCAGTGTCTTGCCACTTCCTGTAATTCCGTGAATGAGATACGTGTTCCGGATATTTTTATCATAATCGGAAAGAATCTGCTCCTTGATATAGCACTGTTCTTCCGACAGCTCCGGTCCGCTCTGCGCAGTAACATTAAGGCTCACCGGATTGCGGTAACTGCTCTCACTTTCGATCGTAATGGCTCCCTGATTCACCAGACTGTTTAAGGTTGCTGCCGACACATGCAGCTTTCCGGTTACCAGCTCATAGGGAAGCTCCTCTTCGGTAAGAAGCTCCTGCAATACCCGCGCTTTCGCGTTCTGATGCTTGCGCATGCACTCTCCAAGGAGGGAGGTCAGCTCTTCTGCTGACAAACTGCGCCGGAGCTTTTTCTTTTCGACGGCCTTCACGGCACGCTTTACCGGAAGCACGGTTTTGAGTGCGGCAATCATGGTCGAGCCATAGGTCTGCCGCATCCAGGCGGCCAGCCTGATGGCATCTGCCTCTGCCGGAAGGTTATCTGTAATGATTCCGTCAATTTCCTTGATTTTCTCTTCCGGGTATTCATTTTTACCGGTAATTTCAATCACGTATCCCTTTCTCTTCCGGTTG
This sequence comes from Firmicutes bacterium CAG:95, assembly GCA_000438155.1. Classification (GTDB taxonomy): domain Bacteria; phylum Bacillota; class Clostridia; order Lachnospirales; family Lachnospiraceae; genus Suilimivivens. Next base: position 1,878 of record FR902919.1, on the reverse strand, counting down.
CCCGTGCCGAAAGGAATCTGTACGCACATTCCAACGGCCAGCTTCTCCTTCAAAGAGTCCGGGATCCGGTATTGAAACGGTCTATCTACTTTTTCATGGGAAATGTCAATAATGACATTTGCATAGGTTCCATGATTCATGCTTTATTCCTGTTCTGTAAATTGTGTTGCAGCTGTTCATTACCTTCCCAGGTACCTTTCATTTATTTTCCTGCAAGGATATCCCGGATCAGATCCCTTTCATCCATAGGGTACTTTACACCCCTGATTTCCTGATAATCCTCATGTCCCTTACCGGCAAGCACGATGATATCTCCTGGCTGCCCATGATGGATCGCATAGGCAATGGCTTCCTTCCGGTCGCAGATTTCCACGTATTTTCCGTTGGTTTTTGCCATACCGGTCTTGATGTCATTGATAATATCCTGCGGTTCTTCATCTCTTGGATTATCCGATGTGATAATCGTCAGATCGGCAAGATTTCCACTCACTTCGCCCATCTCGTAACGGCGGATTTTGGAACGGTTTCCTCCACAGCCAAACAGACACACCAGACGCTTCGGCTCATATTCCCGTAAGGTAGTGAGAATACTCTTCAGGCTCATGGCATTATGCGCATAGTCAATGAGCAGGGTGAAATCGGGAGACACCGGAACCATCTCAATTCGTCCGCGCACATGTGCAGACAACAGTGCCTTTTGGATCTGCGGTACGGATACCTTGAAATGACGGCAGACGGCAATTGCTGTTAACGCATTGTAAACGCTGAACCTCCCGGGAGTCGGAACCTCCACACGAAAATCTGCCGGCGCATCCTTTACATTACTTTTTACAAGGAAATCAATTCCAAGCTCTCCGGGCTTTTTCACAAGCTCCAAGTCTTCCGCATACAGGTCAGCGGTTTTATCAAAGCCATAGGTTTCAATCGTACAGGTATGCCCCTTTAATAATTCTTCCAGATTTTCATCGTCTTTATTTACAATTCCATGACGGCACTGCTGAAATAATAATCCCTTACACATCCGGTATTCTTCAAAGTCCGCATGCTCATTCGGTCCGATATGGTCGGGCTCTAAATTGGTAAAAATACCAAGCTCGAAGGTAAAGCCCTGCGTTCTATGTAATTTCAGTCCCTGGGACGCTACCTCCATAACGACAATTTCACAGCCCGCCTTTTCCATTCTTGCGAAATACTCCTGTAAAAGGAAGGATTCCGGTGTGGTATTGTTGGCCTTGATATGCTCGTCACCAATAATTGTTTCAATCGTACCGATCAATCCTACCTTGTAGCCGGACTGCTCTAAGATTGACTTAATTAAATAAGTGGTCGTGGTCTTTCCCTTCGTTCCGGTAATTCCGATCACCTTCAGGCGGTCTGCCGGATGTCCGAAATAGGCTGCCGAAATAAATGCCATGGCATATCGGGTATCCTTTACCTTAATCACGGTTGCCTCGTATCCATCCGGCAGTACAATATCCTTCTGCACGACAAGCACGCTGGCGCCCTTCTGTATGGCCTCTATGGCAAAATCGTGTCCATCCGTCTTATATCCGCAGATACAGATAAACAGACATCCCTTCGTAATCTTTCTGGAGTCAGTCACGACCTCCGTAACCTCTGTGGTATCCTGACCTGCCACGCATTCGTAGTCAAGTCCCTTTAGTAAATCTTTACATACAAACATAAACACACCTCCAGGGCATAATAATCCATATAATAAGATAGCATGATTGAATCTTTTTTTCAATGTCATAAAAAAGAGACAGAAATTCTTTTTTACCTGCGTTTTACATAGATAAGAATTTGTTAATATTTTTTCTGATTTTTTTAGATTTCGGACACATTTTGAACACATTTATTCAGTATGATAACACCATA
>FR902918.1 GCA_000438155.1 Firmicutes bacterium CAG:95 | reverse complement strand
CAAGGCGCAGGATTTGACGTTTACTTTAATTCTATATTATCTTGAAAACGAATTTTAGGAAATTCTACTATTTCATGATATTTACTTACTCTTTGAAGCAGGTTGTCTTCTTTTGACATATCGATGTACGGAAGTATGCCAATGCCAAATTCAAAAACAAAATTTCCAAAATCATGAGCTTTTATAATAGAATCGATCGTTACATTAAAAATTCTGGCGATTTTATCTAAAATATCAATATCCGGAACAGCTTCTCCACATTCCCACTTAGAAACCGCCTGTGGAGATACACTTAATTGTTCTGCCAATTGCAGTTGTGTCCATCCTTTTCCTTTTCGCAATTTGACAACATATTTTCCTGTTTTTTTGTATATTCATAATCATGTCTCCATTTATTTGATAATGAAAATATATCATCATTTTTAGGTGCATACTATCAAATAGTGATTGATTTATACAACCCTTAGTTTATATTAATCATACGGTGCTTTTAGAGAACTTTATAAATTCATATGGCAATCCTATATTCTCGGAATATTTACGGATCTCTATTTTTTCATCATCAGTCATTTCATCATAGAAGGGGCGTTCAGATACTTTCCAGTATGTTTTAACTTCATCTATTTTCAATATATCGCCCCATGGAGCGGTATATAATTCTCCAACTTTATATTTCCCGATTTCTTTATAAACCCTCGTGGTATAGCAATATCCCAGTTTGTTTAAATAATTTTGAATTGCTTCATATTCACGTTCAGGGAATGATATTTCTTCAAACATATAGAGGCCTCCATACCATGTAAAACTTAAGTTTTATTAATTATTATACTGGGAGAATGTAATGTTTGCAAAAGTAAATTCAGAACCTAAATGAATTAAAAGCCAAACAGGGGATTGCAGATCATGAGTTTTATCATTATGATACATCCCTTACGGTAAAACATGAAACAGAAGCATTATATGAAGCGGGTTTTTCTTTGGTAAAGGTGTTGCGTAACCGGGGGGCAACCTATACAATAAAGGCGATGTGGAAGAATTTTATAATCATAATTAGGGGAGAAGCCATAAATGCACTTTGTAGAAGCGAAGGGAATACTTTCTGCCGGTAATGGAATGAATATTTACAGGGGATGTTCTCATGGCTGCATTTACTGTGACAGCCGGAGTAAATGTTATGGATTTACACATGAATTTGAAGATATTGAGATTAAAAAGAATGCACCGGAGCTTTTGGAAAAGGCATTAAAATCCAAGCGTAAAAAATGTATGATAGGCACGGGAGCTATGTGTGATCCATATCTGCATCTGGAAACGGAATTGCAGCTTACGCGCAAGTGTCTTGAATTAATTGATCAATATGAGTATGGAGTGGCGATCCAGACGAAATCGACAGGGATTCTGAGAGATATGGATTTATTGCAATCCATCAACCATAAGTCTAAGGCTGTTGTCCAGATGACGATGACCACTTATGATGAAGCATTATGTAAAAGGATAGAGCCAAATGTTGCAACGACAAGAGAGCGGTTTGGGGCACTTATGCAGTTTAAAAAAGTTGGAATCCCGACTGTTGTGTGGCTGTCTCCGATCCTGCCTTTTATTAATGATACGGAAGAAAATATAAACGGAATTCTTGATTATTGTGTCAGAGCCGGTGTGAAAGGGATTATCTGCTTTGGCATGGGAGTTACAATGCGGGATGGTAACCGGGAATATTTTTATAAGGCTTTGGATGAACATTTCCCTGGATTGAAAAAGCGGTATATCAGAACTTATTGCAATGCGTATGAACTTTCAAGTCCACATCATGACCGGCTTATGGAAATTTTTACAGATGTCTGCCGGGAAAATGGGATCATGTATAAAGCAGAGGACTGCTTTTCCTATTTGCATGAGTATCCGGATAAATATGAACAGATGACGTTTTTGGATTTAATTTAGGAGCGAAAAAGAAGATCAGCTCAAACGACTTACAGAAAATGAATTAGATGGTTTTATTATGATGAGAATTAACCAACTTAGGGAAGAGGGTGCCAGGGAGTTAAACGGTATTCTGATTTTGAATTTAAATATAATGAAAACTTCATTCAGTATAAGCTTTAGGATAAGGCGAGGATATACACCTCGCCTTTTATAACTGTCTCTACATTTTTGATATGATATTCCTTATGATTTGCACTTGTCAAATTCAGGATTGAACTGATAGAAATTCTGTGAATCCAGTTTATCCTGAACGATCCGGAGAGCTTCTCCAAAGCGCTGGAAGTGGACAACCTCTCTAGCACGCAGGAATTTAATCGGTTCGCATACATCCGGGTCATCACGGACGAGACGCAGAATATTATCATACGTGGAGCGGGCTTTCTGCTCCGCAGCCATGTTCTCGAAGAGGTCAGTAATCGCATCCCCTTTTGACTGGAATTCACAACTGTTAAAAGGGATGCCTCCGGCTGCCATCGGCCATACACCAACCGTATGATCCACATAGTAATTTGCAAACCCGGACTCTTCAATTTCCTCCATGGAAAGGTTTCTGGTAAGCTGATGAACAATGGTGGAAACCATCTCAAGATGGGCCAGCTCATTAGCACATTGATGTTGGAAGTTATAGGCGTAAAAAGATATCAAGCGAGAAAATATTCTCCACATACCGTCCGACACCGGGTTTGGACTCCATATTGTTATGGTAAACAATCTTATTAATACAGGATTTAAGTAAGACATTCTTGGTCTTTGCAGGAACGGTGGGATCCAGCAGGGCATTTAGGCAGTTGGTAAAGCGCATGATCTTTTCTTCATAATCATCGACCGGAAGAATGGATTCTTTCGCCTGATTTAAAGCATCCACAGTCTTAGAGATCTGTTCCTGCAGTTTGGCATTACGCAGTGCATATTCTGCCTTGGTATAAATACCATCTTCGTAAGCGTCTTTCTGCCGCAGGTCTTTCGCTTTTAAGCGCTGAAGATCTGCTTCTAAATTATTCACAACACGCATATGGATCTGGTTGGCTTCCAGCGTATCATTGTTCTGTAATTTCACTTCAAAGTCGGCAATCGTATCTTCCAGGGTCTTCACGACACGATCAAGGAAAGGTGCATATAATACGGATTTGGTTTTGCATATGGACTGGTTGTTGCAGATCATACATTCTGTGATGTGGCCGGTATTACATTTCTTTTGCTGATACACCTTATGGGACATGGCTTTACCACAGGTTCCGCAGAAGAGCAGACCTGCAAAAGGATTGGAAAGTTCCGTGCCACGCTTCACCTTTGGCTTTTTGCCTCTCATATCAAGTGCTGCCTGATAGGTGGCTTCATCTATGATCGGCTGATGCTTGCCGTCAACGTAAACCCATTTGGACATATCTTTTTCCCGCGGTCTTGTCTTGGTGATCTGACCGTTAACCATAATTTTCTGCGTTTTGGCATGATTCCACCGGATCTTACCGATATAAACCGGATTTTCAATCATATCCTTAATGGCAGCAGGAGACCAGTGATCGGATTTCCTTGGTTTAATGCCGATGCTGTCAAGATGCTTTGCAATTCTAGTGAAGCCATATCCTTCATGGATAAACAGATGATACATGATCTTAACAGCTTCGGCCTCTTCCGGTACGATTTCAAGAGTGTGACTGGCATCTTTTCCGGATCCTGTCTTTACCTTCTTATATCCATAGGCCGGAACGGATCCGATAAAGTTCCCCTGTTTAACGGAGGCAACACGGCCACGATTCAGGATCTTTTTGGTATATTCCAGATAATCATTGCTGCGCATTAATTCCATTTCAAAGAATTTACGATCATATTCATCGGTCAGATCATAAGTCTTAGGTGGAGTGATAACCAAGGTGTTGGTATAGCGGAAGGTATTGATAATCCTGCCACAGTCTTCCAGATCACCACGGGAGAGTCTGGCCGGTTCAATAACAAGAGCAGCTCTCCTGGTTCCTGTTTCCAGTAAGCGCATTACCTGTTGCATAATCGGGCGGGCTGCAATGGTTTCACCAGACACAACCTCACGGAAGATATTATATTCGGGAATATGGTCACCAAAGACGGTGAGGGCATATTCCTGAAGCTGTGTCTCATGTTTAAAAAGAACTTCTTCAACCGTCAGAGCCGGATCATCGGAACGAGACTTCCTGAGATATATAATTACTTCATTTACGGAAAAAGTAGTAATATCATATGACATGGATCATTCTCCTTTGTATATTTTACGATAGCAGGGCATAAAAATGCCCGGTGCTTGTAAATTCACCGGGAGAATGATACAATTTCACTTGTGTAGGTGACTGTATCGGTTTTCCCGATGTGGTTCCTGATCTGCTCCGGTACGCCAATACTGGGGCAGATTTTTATTTAATGTAATAATAGTCTGTTTTTATCTTTAAAAGATCCGCATGCTATTCTGAAAATATCTATAAACCAACCGATACCGAATAGTCCGAAAGTGAACAGATAAAGCAATCCGGTTCCTGTTTTACCAACATAGAAGTAATGTACACCAAAGTACCCAAGGAAAATACAAAGGATTAAAGCAGCAGCCTTTGATTTTTTAGAATACACTGGAATTACCGGTACAGATCTTTGCACAGGAGCTGATGTGGTGGGTGCAGCCTGGGTGTAATAGTTATTAATTACAGTGCTTCGATTGTCAGTGATATTAACAGTTTCTTTTTCTTTTGGCATTTCTGATCCGCAATAGGAGCAGAATCTTCCAGTAACTTCAGCGTTACAATTAGGACATTTCATTTGTGATTTCCCCTCTTTAGTATATATTATTAATTCTTCTTATTTCTTGGTTTGTAAACATAACCTTGTTCTTTTTTGTGGATCACATTATTTATAGAATTATCAATTAATTTTCTCATTGTATTATCTTGTTTATAGTACTTTGTATTTTGAGCCTGATGTAAGATTGACAATGCAGATTCATAATCACCAAGTTTAACATAATTTTGAGATATACATGAATATATACTAAGTAAATAAGGTGCTATTTGCAATGCTATTTGTAATTCAGCTATTGCTTCCCTAAACATATATTCTTTCGAGTATAGTATGGCAAGATTTTGATGCTCAATAGCTATAAATTTTATGCGTTGATCAAATGAAGTTCCGTATTGTGAGCATATATAACAGGGGATATAGTCTGAAATGGCTCCTTTTAATATAAATTCTTTTGTGTAGGATATGGCCTCTTTTCTATATTTAGCACCTGCCCATTGGAATGCATGAGATACTAAATATAGTTCGTTATTATTGATAGCGGGAATACACAAATTTGCTGCATATACACATGTTTCGATACGTGAGTGTTTTTGATCTAAATAATCTCGTGCTTCTTTGCATAAATTGTTTGCAGAACACAAGCCTATAGTGCTTAGAATATCACGTGATATTATTTCTTCCTTTCTTTTTGAAAGCGACCCATTATATATTTTAAATAAATCAGAAGAATATGAAACATTCTTAACGGTTTTTGTGCCGTTATTTTGATTGGTCATGTTTAGCATATCCATAAATCTTCTCATAAACGTCATTCTAAAAATCCTCTAAGAATCAACTGTGTGCTTCCAATTCTATTATATTGGAATTGTTTTTTTCAAAATCGTTGCTTTGGATGTGGTTTATGGCGTGAAGGTAACATTCTAACTGCCGTTCGTGGGAAAGGCGGGAATTGAGCAGTATAGTGTAGCTATCGTCCACATTTTTTATTACCTGTTCACCTATAAGAACATCCATATCTATAAGCCGTGTATTAATATCCAAAGTTCATCACCCATTACACATATAACATTTTGTATGTACCATAATTAGTACTTATATGTCTTCACCAGTTTCTTGTTTATAAAGATTCTTCATAAATTCCATATGTGCTTTAAATCTTTCCGGCGGCATATTTCTTTTCATATCGAAGAGGGAACGCATATCTGGATCCTCAAACATTTCCTGTGCCATTTTTGCAGTTTCTTCATTGAGATAGTAGCCAGAGGTTTCTTCTCCAGTCATTATATATTCTACAGAAACACCAAAATAGTCAGCCACCTTTTCAATGGTGGAATGTCTGGGTTCCTGTGTTTTCCATTTAGTAACAGATCCCTTGGCTATGCCTAAGTCCTTCTCTAGTTTAGATTGCGAGATCCCCTTTTTTTCACATAAATTCACGATTCGTTCATTCAGTGTCATGTTTTTCTCTTTCCGCTGATAAAAATCAACAAAAAGCATTGACAAACTGATAAAAAGCAGTATAATAAAACCATACCGCTGATAATTATCAACGAAATGCGACTTGGGTGCTGATTTTTATAGCAATGTTTTGTGGTAGATTCATTGTAGAATAAAATCAGCAAAAAGTCAATAAATTCGTTGATAATTATCAGATAAATAAAAAGGGAGGTGATTGTGACGAGCGTATATGAAAATGTATCAGTACTTTGTGCTAAGAATAAGAAATCTATTCGTTGTGTTGAGAGAGAAGCGCATTTAGCCGTTGGGACAATATCGAAGTGGAAAAACGCAAGTCCCACTGCGGACAATCTTAAGGCAGTAGCCAAAGTGCTTAAGGTAAAAGTAGACAAGCTATTGGAGTAGCAGAAAGGAGGTACAAAGAGTGAAAAAAAGATTATTTACAGTATTAGCATCCGTTGTAATTGCACTGACAATGGCGGGATGCAGTGAGGCAGATAAGGTAAATGCCAACATTTCCAAACAGGCAGATTACTTTGAGTCAGAACGGCGGATTACAGTATACAACGCCAGAACGGATAAGATCATCATGGAAGCGGAAGGGTTCATGTCTATTTCCAATAACACATCAGGAGAGCTGATCTGTACGGTTAAGACGGGAGCCAATGAGTACAAGAAAAATTATATTTATCTGAATGATTATACCATGTATGTGGTTGAAGATATCACCGGAACTCATACAGATCCATATCATTACAAGATATATTTTCATACGGAAGCACCTGCAGATTTTGAAGCAAGGCCATAAACTTGTAAAGCCGTACAAGCGGTTATACATATCATCTAAAAAAGAGGAAAGGGTAGCAAATGGATACATATTCAAAGACAATCATTCAAAAATTTGATAATGGCGTAAATATTGTTCATATCCCTGACCTTACGGATGAAGAGCGGGCCAGAAGACAGGCGCAGCTGAGACGTGCAGCGGAGCAGTTATTGAAGGAAGCAGAAAGAGTAAAAAAACAACAGGAAGGGCAAAACGTGCCTTCTGTGTGGTGCACAACAGCACCATAGTAGTACCTTTAATTCCCCTTTTACACAAAAAAGGTGTGCAACTCTCCTCTGCGCACCACATAGAGGGCACGTTGGACAAGCAGAAGGGAGAACATTGAGAAAGATTCGTTTCAAACAGAGCATTGCGTTTGTGGTATTTCTTCTGGCTGTTGCAGCAATGGACAGTCGGCTCAATATCACGGCGGGAGTGCTTGCAATATTGAGCAGTATATATCTGCTTACATCCAGCAGAAAGGAGCAGAGAGATGTACATGGCACACGAGAAAGCCGGACTGATTACCGGATCAGAGGAAGAGAAGGACAGGCAGAGAGATTTTATATGGGAGTTGGTGCGTTCCATGCTGAAAGGAGAAGATCATGAGAAAAAGAATTCTATCGGTGTTACTGGTTCTGGTGATGCTGTTACTGGTACTCCTGTACAGCTTGCCAGTTGAAGCAGCAGAATCATCTGATCTGAAACTGATGCGTGTCACGTGTTATACATATCCACCTGGTAGTATCACAGCATCCGGTAGCGAGGTCCGTGAGGGCATTGTTGCAGCAAAAAGGGAATGGATGGATGCCCTGGTTGTCCTGTATGACATTGACATGAATTTTATCGGGTATTTTGAAGTCAAAGACACCGGCTTCGGGATCGACAAGGACGGGGACGGCATCGGGAGTATCCAAGCCGGGACAAGTATTGACGTGTTCCGAAGCAGTCTGAACCGTTGCCGGGAGTGGGTAGAAAGGTATGGTGATTACTGTTATGTGCAGGTTATCCCTGATGCAGAAGGGTAAAAAGAGCCCTGCTAATCTTGGGGAAGTTGCAGGACTCTAGGGGATTAATAAAATGTAAAAGAATGTGATGACCCTATTATAGGGGAAGAGAAGGAGGAAAGTCAAGATGCCTTATAGAATATGTCCGCATTGTGGGGCAAATCTGGATCCAGAGGAGAAATGCAATTGTCAGGAGGAAGAAGATGAAGACCGGAGTTACCAAGGAACAGTTTATAAAGAGCTGGAACAGACATTGAAGCTTACGAGAGCAGGTGTGGAGAGTCTGGAACTGGCAGATGAAGAAACAGTCGTTATTCATTACAAGGGTGGAGGAAAACGCCCGGTTAATATAGCACTCGACAGCACTGCAGCGATCATAAGGGACGTTGCAAGGGTTGTTGATTAATAGAAGGAGGAAAAACAATGAGTGAAATGAAAGTAAACCCAACAGACATTAAGGAAGGACTGCTGAAACTGGCAGAGGCTTTTCACAAGCTGTCAGATGCCGTAGTAATCGCGGAGAATGCACCGGTACAGGCTCCTATGCAGCAGCCGGTATTACCACCACAGCAGATGTCGCAGTACACAGCACCAAATTTTGCACAGCCGCAGGCAGTTCCGGTACAACAGCACTTTGCGACGTCGCAACCCTCTGTTCCGGTGCAGATGCCTGTATCACAGACTGCAGTTCCTATCGCGACAGCACCGATTGCGGGTCCTGTTCCGACAACAGCAGTGGCGCAGGAATACACACAGGATCAGTTGGCGGTTGCCTGTGCCGGTCTGGTAAATCAGGGAAAACAGGGAAAGCTTATGCAGATCCTTCAGGGCTTCGGAGTGGCTGCCCTTGTAGATGTGCCTAAGGAGCGTTACGGAGAACTTGCCACGGTATTACGTGCAGAAGGAGCGGTGATCTGATGGCGAAAGAAAAAGAAAGAGCTCATTCCATATTACCTGCTTCGGGAGCGCATAAATGGCTTTACTGCCCTCCGAGTGCAAGACTAGAAGACGAGATCCCGGATAAGGCAGGGATGGCAGCAGATGAAGGTACGTTGGCACATGGCCTTTGCGAATTAAAGCTTTCCAAGATATTTACGGATCAGAATATGTCAACCAGGAGCTATAACAGCCGGCTTAAGAAGATTAAGGAGAATGAATTATACCAGCCGGAGATGGACAGGTTTACAGATGAATACGTGGAATACGTGAAAGGCCTTGCGTTCTCGATGCCGACAGCACCGACCGTAATGCTGGAAAAGAGATTGGATTACGGAAACTATGCACCGGAAGGCTTCGGAACAGGAGACTGCGTAATGCTGCAGGGCGAGAACTTACATATTGTGGATTTCAAATATGGAAAAGGTGTTCCGGTAAAGGCAGAAGGAAATCCACAGCTTGCCCTGTATGCGTTAGGTGCATTATCAGAGTATGGATTTATTTATCCGGTAAAAAATATCACGCTTCACATTGTACAGCCCAGGATCAGTAATACCAATCACTGGGAGACCAATACCAAAGAGGTACTTGCCTGGGGAGAATGGGTTAAGGGACGGGCGCAGCTGGCCTATAAAGGAGAGGGTGAGTTCCAAGAAGGGCCATGGTGTGACAGTTGTTTTTGTAAGATCGCAGGAACGTGTAGAAAACGTGCAGAAAATCATATGGCTCTGATGGAAGTTGCTACCTACCCGGGAGGAAAGCCTAAGGACGTTGCAACGCTGACAGATGAAGAGGTAGGGGCAATTTTAAAACGCGCGCAGTACTTAGCATCCTGGGTGAAGAAGCTGGAAGCATACGCACAGAACCGTCTTCTGGAAGGTGGAAAGATTCCGGGATGGAAGCTTGTGGAAGGACGAAGCAACCGGGCGTTTTCAGATACTGATGCGGCCATGCAGGCTCTGGTTCAGGCAGGATATGACCGGTCATTACTCTATGAGGAGAAAGCGATCACACTTACCGAAGCAGAAAAACTGGTAGATGCACAGACCTGGAACAGTGTAGCAGCAACATATGTTATTAAACCACCGGGAAAGCCCACCCTTGTACCGGAGGATGATAAGCGGGCAGAGTGGAAGCCCAAGCCCAGTGCAACAGATGCATTCGGAGGAGATAATCAATATAAGGAGGAAGCATAATGTCAGTAACAACAGGAAAAGTAAGACTTTCGTATTGCCATGTTTGGCAGCCACAAACACCACAGAACGGCGGGGATCCGAAGTACTCCGTTACAATTCTGATCCCTAAATCCGATGCAGCCACAGTGAATGCTTTATTTCAGGAAATGGAACAGGCAAAGCAGGCAGGTGCAGCCAATGTCTGGGGGGGAACTCTCCCGCCGATCGTAAAGATCCCGCTCTATGATGGTGACGGAGTAAGACCATCCGGTGAAGCTTTTGGGCCGGAGTGCAAAGGCTGCATGGTGATCACGGCTTCCAGCAAGTCGCAGCCACAGGTAGTAGATCTGAATGTGCAGCCGATACTTAACCAGGCAGAAGTGTATAGTGGGTGCTATGGACGTGTGAGCCTTAACTTTTTTGCCTATAATCAGGCAGGAAACAGGGGAATCGGATGTGGTTTAAACTGTATTCAGAAAATTGCGGATGGAGATCCTCTTTCCGGTGGAGTATCCGCCCAGGAAGCATTCGGAGGAAACAATGCATATGCGTCAGGAGCAACTCCGCAGATGGGAGGCATGTCGGCACAGCCATACCCAGGACAGCAACCTATGTATCAGCAGCCGATGTACCAGCAGTCAACACCGGCATATCCGCATCAGCAAATGATGAACGCACCCATTGATCCAATTACCGGACGGCCACTTATTCAGGGGGGAGTAATGGGAATCCAATGAGAACCCTTCATATCGACATTGAAACATTTTCATCTGTAAATATAAAGAAGTCCGGACTGTACAAATACGTACAGTCCCCGGATTTCGAAATTATTCTTTTTGCTTACGCTTATGACGATGAGCCCGTCCGGGTTATTGACTGCCTGCAGAAAGAAGCAATTCCTTTGCCGGTTATTATGGATCTGTCGAATCCCAAAATTGTTAAGGTGGCACATAATGCGGCGTTTGAATTTTATTCATTGAGTAAATTTTACAGAACTTATTTAGAGCAGTGGCAATGTACCATGGTACAGGCTCTGTATTGTGGTTTCCCCGGATCCCTTGCAGGAGTTGGGGAAGCAATGAACTTTCACGAGGATAAGAAAAAAATGGGTATTGGTAAAGCCCTTATTAAATATTTTTGTGTTCCTTGCGCTGCTACAAAGGCAAACGGAGGAAGAACAAGAAACTACCCGCATCACAATATGCAGAAATGGGAGCTGTTCAAAAGCTATAACCTGCAGGACGTTGTGACCGAACGGGAAATTTACCACCAGTTAAGACATTACCCGGTTCCGGATCTGGAATGGGTAAACTGGAGACTGGATCAGATGATTAATATGGGCGGTACGGCTCTGGATATGGATCTTGTAAACGGAGCTCTCGCCATTTCAGATCAGATCAGGGACGAGTTGTCAGATAAAGCAAAGGACCTTACTGGACTGGATAATCCTAACAGTGTAGCCCAGTTGAAAAAGTGGGTTGAAGAAAACTCCGGACTTGAAATCGAGAGTCTGAATAAGGCTACGGTAGCAGAGATTCTTGCCGGTGACCCGGAAGAAGGGATAAAGGAGGTCTTAAAGATTCGTAAAGAGCTTGGAAAAACCAGCGTTAAAAAGTACGAAGCAATGAAGACCTGTGTTTGTGAGGACGGAAGAGTCAGAGGATTATTACAATTTTACGGAGCTAACAGGACAGGAAGATTTGCAGGACGGCTGGTACAGATCCAGAATCTTCCGAAGAACTTCATCGGGACATTGGATACTGCCCGGGAATTTGTTAAGCACAGACAGATTGAAGCAGTCCGGATGATTTACGGAAATATTCCGGATACCCTGTCACAACTGATCAGGACAGCATTTGTACCGGGAGAAGGATGCCACTTCTGCGTAGCAGACTTCTCTGCCATTGAAGCAAGGGTTCTTGCCTGGATGGCCGGGGAGCAATGGAGACTTGAAGTATTCCGGACACATGGAAAGATCTATGAGGCCTCGGCCTCGGCTATGTTCGGGGTTCCGATTGAATCCATCGCCAAAGGACAGGAGAACTATAAGTTAAGAGCCAAAGGAAAGGTTGCGGAACTTGCACTCGGATATGGCGGTGGGGCAAAAGCACTAATTGCTATGGGTGCCCTGAATATGGGACTCACGGAAGAGGAACTTCCGGATATCGTGAAAAGGTGGAGGGCAAGCAGCCGGCGTATTTATGACTTCTGGTACACCATTGAGCGCGCAGCACAGGAAGCCATCGAGTATGGAGTAGTTACATCATTAGCGTGTGGCGTTACGATCAGCCGGGACGAAAACTTTTTATTGATCCAGCTTCCGTCCGGGAGGTCTTTGTTTTATAACAATCCGCAACTGGCAATGGGAAGTTATGGAAATAAGGAGATCTGTTTTACCGGACTTAATCAGACAAACAAAAAGTGGGGAACGATCACTACGTGGGGCGGAAAGCTTGTGGAAAACATTATCCAGGCAGTTTCAAGAGATATTCTGTGCAACGCTATGATGAATCTTGCTTCTGCAGGATACAAGATCAATTTCCATATCCATGATGAAGTAATACTCGAGGTTCCCGATGAGGATAAGAGCAAGAATCTGGAAGATGTGATTAAGCGAATGTGTGCGCTGCCTGACTGGGCAAACGGCCTTCCGTTAAACGCTGCCGGATTCGATAACGCTTTGTATTATATGAAAGACTAAAGGCAGGTGAAATCCATTGATTTATGACAAACTCATTAAAATATCCGTAGGAAACAGCAGAAAGACAATGCAATGGCCGGAAACCCAGATGTACTGGTCCGAATTTATTCAGAAGCTCTCTCGCCCGGAACGGACAGCAGAGACCTTTGTCGAATATAAGTCCTATGCAAAGCCGCAGCAGGACGAATTAAAGGACGTAGGGGGCTTTGTTGGTGGAACGCTACTTAACGGAAAAAGAAAAAATGAATCTGCCGGAGTCCGGTATCTGGTAACACTGGATGCAGACACCATTGAACCGGGTGGAACCCAGAGGATCATCAACAGGGTATCTGCTCTTGGATGTACATACGTCATTTACTCTACCAGAAAGCACGAGGGAGCCGCCCCGAGACTGCGCATTATTGCTCCTTTAGACAGGGAATGCGGGTCGGAAGAGTATGAAGCAATAGCAAGAAAGCTGGCAGAGTTTATTGATATTAATATCTTTGATCCGACAACCTTTGAACCGGTACGGCTGATGTATTGGCCAAGCTGCAGTAAGGATTCTGAATTTGTATTTTTTTATGAGGATAAGCCGTTTCTTTCTAAGGACGGAATGCTCAGCTTATATGGAAACTGGCAGAATATCGAAGAATGGCCACAGGTGCCGGGAGCCGTAAAACTCCGGGAGCGGAGTGCAAAGAAGCAGGGGGATCCGTTAAGCAAGTCGGGGATTGTCGGGGCGTTTTGTAAGAACTACAGTATCGAAGAGGCTATGACAGAATTTATTCCGGGAACCTATGAGCCCGCCGGCAATGACCGGTATACCTTTACCGGGGGATCCACCGTAGGGGGAGCCGTTGTTTATGATGATAAATTCATCTACAGCCATCATGCAACAGATCCGTGCTCTGGCAAGCTGTGTAATGCCTTTGACATGGTAAGGCTTCATCTGTTTGGAGACGAGGATATGGATTCCCTGCCGGATACACCGACCAACAAGCTGCCATCCTATGGAAGCATGTGCCGTTTTATTTCCGACCGGGATGAGATAAAGCAGATCGTCATAAAGGAGAGACAGGAACAGGTGAGCAATGCATTCGGACAGGAACTGCAGACGGCTCCGTCAACTTATGATCCGCAATGGATGACTAAGCTTAAGGTAAACCCCAATACCGGGAACCCGGTGAGTACTCCGTATAACATGAAGCTTATTATTGAAAATGATCCGGTGATTGCAAATAAATTCTATTTTGATGAGTTCGCAGACCGTGTGTATATCACAGGATCACTTCCATGGGATGCCAGTATGCAGAGCGGAAAGAGGGTCTGGGGAGACGGGGATGATGCTGCACTCCGAAACTATCTGTCTGATGCATACGGGATCAGCGGAAAAGAAAAGATTGCAGATTCCCTTACCGAGATTATCCAGAAGCGAAAATTCCATCCATTAAAAGAGTACCTGAGCAGTCTTATATGGGACGGGGTGCCGAGGGTGGATACTTTACTTACAGACTATCTGGGAGCGCTGGATACGGCCTATACGAGGGCTGCCATACGTAAGTGCCTGGTAGCTGCGGTGGCAAGAGTCTTTCGTCCTGGGGTTAAATTCGACAATATGATTATCTTAGCTGGCCGGCAGGGATTAGGAAAGAGCACTTTCTGGAACAGGCTTGGACTTGACTGGTATTCGGATTCTTTGAGTACCTTCGAAGGAAAAGAGGCATCCGAGCTTCTGCAGGGCTATTGGATTATTGAAGTAGGAGAACTTGCTGGATTAAATAAAGCTGAAATGAATACCATCAAGGGGTTTTTAAGTAAGCAGGAAGATATTTACCGGGCACCATTTGCCAGGAGAACGATGCCACATCCGAGAAACTGTATTCTGGTAGGAACAACAAATGACGCGGAGTTTTTAAGGGATAAAACAGGAAACCGACGTTTTTGGCCCATTGATCTGGGGAAGCAGGTGCCAATAAAAAGTGTGTGGAGAGACCTTGCAGAAGAGGTTCCACAGATATGGGCGGAGGCCGTGGAATACTTCAAAAAGGCAGAACCGCTGTATATTGACCAGAGATTAGAACAGATGGCCGTAGAGGCCCAGGAAGAGCACAGAGAGAGTGATCCGAGAGAAGGTGTGATCCTTAATTTCCTGGATACCCTGGTGCCGGAGGATTGGAACCGGCGGGATGAGGATAACCGGCGGACATTCTATATGAACATGGCCGCAAATAAGCAATTATGCACAGCCAGGAGAGACCGGATATGTGCAGTGGAGCTTTGGTGCGAGTGCTTCCGGCAGGATAAGGGACGTATGAAGAATTCCGATGCGAGAGAGATCAATGGTATTTTAAGGCATCTGACTGGTTGGGAAGAACTAAAAGGACCGAGGGACACGGCGGCATACGGAAAGCAGCGGTTGTTTGTTTCTGCGGAGAGATACAAATACAACGGCCAATCGTAGAACAAAAAGTAACAAACTACAAAAAATTTGTAGTATAAAAAACTACAAAGCAACAAAAGCAACAAAGTAAAAATTGTTTTGTAGGGGGCGCAAAGCCTTATAAATATCGGATTACTACAATA
>FR902917.1 GCA_000438155.1 Firmicutes bacterium CAG:95 | reverse complement strand
TACGCTTAACTAAGTGACATTGGTACTGAACAGTTACGTAGTTTCTAAAATAGTACGCAGAAATAAGTTTCCGATAAAAATAGTGACAGCTAAGTAAAGGTAAAAGGGCAGTTCAAAGGATGGACTGCCCTTATCATATAACTGTGGGTATGAAACAGCTCCCTCGTTTACTTTTAATTCTCCCTTTTGGCATTATATCTGAAAAGTGATTGCATCCATTACAGCTGAAAAGAAAATTTCCCATATACGGAATATGATAAGTAAGTTACAATAGTAATTATCGTAATTTTAAAAATCGGAATAATGAAAGGTGGATATCTAAGAGGGAATGGACAGACGGAAGTGGGAAAAGAGGAAAACAGGAACAGCAAAGAAAACAACGGGAGCATTGCTCTTACTGACAGCATTGCTTACAGGGAGCATACTGTTAAGCGGATGCTCTGCATGGCTGATGAGTGAGGGACTGGATGGTGATGAGGGCTGGTCTGATTATGAAGAAGAGGAGGATGAAGGATACTCCGGTGGCAGTGCGACAATTGGAGGAGACTCATCCTATCAGAGCAGTGTGTTAGAGGACAATTCCTTAAAGGGAACGGTCATTTCACAGGAAAACGGGCAGATGCAGATCAGCCGCCGGAGCAGAGATGAAGAAATTCCTATGGGTGATGGGGACTGGACAATCTTTGTATACCTTTGTGGGAGTGATCTGGAATCGGACGGTGGAGCCGCCAGCAGTGATATTGAGGAAGCCTTTGCAGCAAGGGGAAGCGGGCAGGTAAAGGTGGTTTACCAGACCGGCGGATCGTACTTCTGGTATCAGAATATTAATGAAAACAGGGTACAGCGTTATTTGTTGGAGGATGGAGATCTGACGCTGGTTGATGAAAAGCCGGAAGCCAATATGGGGACTGCTTCGACACTGGCTGATTTTCTGTCCTGGGGGGTAAGTAATTATCCATCGGAAAGAATGGGCCTCATTCTCTGGGATCATGGAAGCGGAAGCATTAATGGAGTATGCTTTGATGAGCAGTATGATTATGACAGTCTTACATTGGGAGAACTGGATCATGCCCTGAATCAGGTGTATGATCAGATGACTGACCGGTTTGAGTTTATCGGGTTCGATGCCTGTCTGATGAGTACGTTGGAAACTGCAAATGTACTGACACCTTATGCGCGGTATATGTATGCTTCGCAGGAGATGGAGCCGGGAAGCGGCTGGGACTATACTTCCCTTTTGAATAATCTTGCTGCGAATCCGGATCAGGACGGAGCGCAGCTTGGAGAAAAGGTGTGCAGGGAATATTATGACCATTGCGCGGACTATGGATTCGGAAGCCAGAGATCGGCGACCTTTTCCATTATTGATCTGTCGAAAATCGATGATGTTCTGATCTCCATGAATGAAGCCTTCCGGGTGGTTTACGAACAGGGAGATCTTGGTGATGTTACGAGAGCTGTACTGGAAGCCGATTCCTTTGGAGGAAACAGTGTCAGCGAAGGATATTCCAATATGCTGGATCTTGGGAATATGCTGGATCAGCTTTCCGGTTATGGGCAGGAGGTAAGGGATGCTTCACAGACGTTACAAAGCTGCATTCTTTATACCATGAACGGACGACTTCACAAGAATGCATCCGGACTGTCTGTTTACTATCCGGTTTCCATTCAGGGGTCGGAGGAGCTAAAGATCTTTTCCCGGATCTGTCCGAGTAATTATTATTATGCATTAATTGATAAAATTGCTTATGGGGCAGAAAACGGAAGTGCGGCAGATTATGATAACAGTACCCTGCTTTCGGATATGGCAGACATTAATGAATGGCTGGGGGAGGAAAGCGGCTTTACCGGGGATGTTAGCACGAATGCCGGGGAATTTGCAGATATTGAGATCGGACAGATGGGGGTATCGGACATTTATTTTGATGAGGACGGGATATATACAGTTTCGTTTGATAATATGGATGAGCTCGCCTATGCCTGCTGCAGTGTGGGTATGGATGACGATGCGGATGGATTCTTTTACCTTGGAACCACGGAGGAAGTGATCTATGATATTGACCGGAACTGTGTGACCGACAATTTTGACGGCTCATGGCCCTGCATCAATGACAATCTGCTGGCACTGGAGCTTGTAAATACGACGGACAGCTGCAGCATTTATACCTGCAATGTTCTTTTGAATGATGAGGTTGAAACCAATCTGCGGATCGAATATGACTGGGAATATGATGAATGGAGTGTGATCGGAATCTGGGACGGTATTGATGAGGAGACCGGTATGGCATCGCGGGAGGTTTATGAGCTGCAGGAGGGTGATGTAATTACCCCTGCTTATTACTGGTTTTCGGTAGATGACGATGAAGACTGGTATTATGGAGACGATATTGTTGTAGACGGAGATCTTGAGATTACTTATGAATACCTTCCGGAAGGAGTTTATTATTACTGCTTTGAGCTGCATGATATCTATGGAAATGTGTATTATACACCGTTCACACTTCAGTATGTAGATGAAGACGGAGAGGTCTGGGTTGATGGAGAATTCTATTAATAAAAATCTGCGGATCTGTAAAAAATGTCTTACAAGGGACATGATGGATAAGGCAGATTATTTTAAAAGCATGTATGACTATATTGAGAATCTGGATCCGGATATTAAGACGGAAGACTCATTGTATGAAAAACGGCTGGCCACCTGTAAGGAATGTGAGCGGCTGGCGGATGGTATGTGCAGGGGCTGCGGCTGCTTCGTGGAAATGCGGGCAGCCGTAGCAAAGAATGCCTGTCCGTATGAAAAGTGGTAGGGCAGGGGTGCTCTGCATGAACGGGCAAGGCTGAACGGTTGCTTGAAGGTAAAAAATCTCGAAAGTATATTGACATTTAAAATCCCGATGCTATAATACAATCAAACATATGAATAATTGTTCATATGAAAGAAGATGAAAGCGAAGAGGATGAGAACATGAAAAAGACTTATAAAATTGATGTGGATTGTGCAAACTGTGCAAATAAGATGGAAGAAGCAGCTAAGAATACCTCCGGTGTAAAGGATGCAACCGTGAACTTCATGACCCTGAAGATGATTGTTGAGTTTGAAGATGGTGCAGAACCTGCTTCTGTTATGAAGGATGTGCTTAAGAGCTGTAAAAAGGTAGAAGATGATTGTGAAATCTTTTTATAAGAAAAGAGGATGCTATGAATAAAAAGCAGAAAAAGGTATTAATCAGAATTATTGCAGCGGTTGTGCTGCTCATTGCCCTGGCATTTGTACCTGCAGAAGGATGGCTTCAGTTTGCATTATATATGCTTCCTTATCTGGTTATCGGTTATGATATTTTGAAAAAAGCGGTTAAGGGGATCCTGAACCGGCAGGTGTTTGATGAGAATTTCCTGATGGCTGTTGCGACGATCGGCGCGATCGCACTTGGTGATTACAAGGAAGGCGTAGCTGTTATGCTGTTCTATCAGATTGGTGAACTCTTCCAGAGCTATGCCGTAGGAAAGAGCCGCAGAAACATCAGCGAACTGATGGATATCCGTCCGGATTACGCCAATGTGGAACAGGATGGTGAGCTGGTGCAGGTCGATCCGGATGAGGTAGAGATCGGTACGGTTATTCTTGTAAAGCCCGGTGAAAAGATTCCGATTGACGGTATCGTTGTAGAAGGTGCTTCAAGTCTTAATACAAGCGCCCTCACAGGGGAAAGCCTTCCGAGAGAAGCTAAGGAAGGGGACGAAGTTATCAGTGGCTGTATTAATATGACAGGTCTTTTGAAGATCCGGACAACGAAGGAATTCGGGGAATCTACCGTTTCCAAAATTCTGGAGCTGGTGGAGAATTCCAGTTCAAGAAAATCCAGATCAGAGAACTTTATTTCCAAGTTCGCAAGAATTTATACTCCGGCGGTCTGCTACGGTGCAGTTGCCCTGGCATTCCTTCCTCCGATTGTGAGAATGGTATTTATGGGACTTCCGGCAGACTTTGGGACCTGGATTTACAGAGCGTTGACATTCCTTGTTATCAGTTGTCCCTGTGCACTGGTCATCAGTATTCCTTTAAGCTTCTTTGCCGGTATCGGTGGAGCAAGCAAGGAAGGTGTTCTGGTCAAGGGTTCCAATTATCTGGAAACTCTTTCCCAGACCAAATATGTTGTATTTGATAAGACCGGAACCATGACACAGGGTGTCTTTGAAGTAAGCGGTATTTATCCGGCAGCGCTTTCCAAAGAAGAGGTGGTTGAATATGCAGCATGTGCAGAAAGCTATTCCAGCCACCCGATCAGTAAGAGTCTTCAGAAAGCATATGGCAAAGAGATTGATAAGAACCGTGTAACAGAGGTTAAGGAAATCAGTGGTAAGGGTGTTACCGCACAGGTTGACGGCAGATTGGTTGCTGCAGGAAACGGAAAGCTCATGGATCAGCTTGGAGTTCCGTATACGGTATGCAATGAGGTTGGAACTCTGGTTTACGTAGCAGTCGATGGCAGATTCGCCGGATGCATTCTGATCTCCGATCTGTTAAAGCCGCATGCAAAAGAAGCCATTGCTGCTTTGAAGAATGCAGGTGTTACCAAAACGGTTATGCTGACCGGCGATACGAAGCGTGTAGCGGATGCAGTGGCAGCAGAGCTTGGTATTCACGAGGTCTGCAGTGAGCTTCTTCCGGCAGATAAGGTATCAAAGGTGGAAGAGCTTCTTGCCAGGAAGAGCGGGAAGGAGAAGCTTGCCTTCGTTGGTGACGGGATCAATGATGCCCCGGTGCTTTCCAGAGCCGATATCGGAATTGCCATGGGAGCGTTTGGATCGGATGCGGCGTTTGAACCAGCCGATATCGTCCTGATGGATGATGATCCGTTAAAGATTGCAAAGGCTATCAGGATTTCCAGAAAATGTATCCGTATTGTATATGAGAATATTTATTTTGCGATCGGCATTAAGGTGATCTGCCTGATTCTTGGAGCACTTGGTATTGCCAATATGTGGGCAGCAATCTTCGCCGACGTGGGAGTTATGGTGATTGCCGTACTGAATGCAATCCGCGCATTGTTTGTTAAAAGATTATAATGCAAATCTTGACTTATTTTCATAAAGAAAGGAAAGAAATATGTCAGAAGTAGAATGCTGTGATACTGTAGAAGTGCATGAGGATCTGCTGAAAATTGTACAGGATACCATGCCGGATGAACAGGAGCTGAATGATCTGGCAGATCTGTTTAAGATATTCGGTGATTATACAAGAATCCGTATCCTGTTTGTCCTGTTTGAATCAGAGGTATGTGTCTGTGATCTGGCACAGGTTCTGAATATGACACAGTCTGCAATTTCACATCAGTTGAAGATCCTGAAGCAGAGCAGACTGGTGAAGAGCCGCAGAGAAGGCAAGTCGATCTTTTATTCGCTCGCAGATGAACATGTGGAAACAATCATTGGTAAGGGAAGAGAGCATATCGAAGAGGACTAAAATCTGAAAAGGATGCAGCTCATCTTTTATCGTAGTAAACGTAGTAAAATTGACAACGCTCCCGGAACTAAAAAACCCCG
>FR902916.1:42433-65804 GCA_000438155.1 Firmicutes bacterium CAG:95 | reverse complement strand
CACCAGTTGAACTGGTGGTTGCTGACTTAGTAAAATATATTCAAGTCACGAAGAGATTAGAGAAATTCATATTGATCAGATTATAAAAGACATCCAAGATGTAGAGCAAGAACTACAGTCAGAAAATACGATTGTAGTTGGTGATTTTAACATAAATCCATATGATCCAGGGCTTATTAACGCAAAATACTTTCATGGACTTCCAATATACGAAGAGGCAAAAAGAAAATCAAGAGTAATCGCTGGAAAAGAGTTTTATATGTTTTATAATCCTATGTGGAATTTACTTGGAGATGCACAAGAGCCATATGGAACATATTATTATGCTGGAAATGACCCGATTAATACATATTGGAATATATATGATCAAGTTATTATTCGCCCAGCATTAAGAGCACGTTTTGTGGAAGATAGTCTTAGAATAATAAAAGAAACAAAAACAAGGTTTTTATTAGATGGCAATGGGCATCCGGACAAAAGAATTAGTGATCATTTACCTATAGTGTTTGAAATTAAGGAGGACTGATTATGAGTAAAAAACTTAATTTGAGTGGAAAGCTGGATTTTACGGACATTGACTTAACTGCACCAGAAGTTGTTATCAATGAATTACTAGAAGAATTGCCAGTAGAGACCAACGGTTTGATTTGCGGTAAGATTCAATCTTATAGTGGTCATATAATGTCATATACAAAGAGCAATGGAATGGAAGCATTAGCAATGGCCATAGGAAATGCAACAGATAGAGAGGTAGACATACAGACTGATTTGGGTAAAATTGGAACAGAAACTCACAAATTTGAATGTTATCTGTACACACCAGAATATGAAAAGTATCGTTATAGAATGTTCTTTGTAAAGTATAATGTTTCAAATTATCCAGTAACAGTTGTTCTTGAAGAAAGTATTGCAAAGAGTATATCGGGAACAGGTAGAGGATATATTTACACCTGTGATACTCGTAATGAACTTGAAGAATTGGTTGTAAATATTTTAACGTCGAAGAGAATAATAACAGTTATGCAAGAACTGATTCGAGTAAACCAAGCTAAAAAAAATTCAGAAAAGACAGCGGAAACTACTATAGATGAAGAGAATGAGTAATCAAATATAATAAAAGCTGTAAGTTATGGAATATATGTGCTTTTTGCCTGGAACACATATAAAATCAAGACTTTTAGAAAATGACAGGGGAATTAACACCTGCTTTGCCACTAATAATTATAGGATTATCCGATAATAGAAAATCCCTTGGTTTTGAACGGGCTGAGGGATTTCCTTGTGTGTAAGATACAGGCAATGTAAAAGTACAGGGATAAAACAATTTTTATATCCCCCTGTTTATGCTCCTGATACTCACAATTATATGTCTATATGTCGAATTATGAGATGATATGCGATGAAATTAGAATCCAAGAAGTCTGGGAAGTCAGTAAAAACAATATATGCGGACTTATGCGAGGCTATACGAAAATGATAAAAGTCCTTTTCATCTGCCACGGCAGAATATAAAATTGTTAACATGATCTTAGCACCTGGAACAGCCAGCTACATATTCCCCCGGTGTCATTCCATACTTTTTCTTAAAAAGCTGTATGAAGTGGCTTTCATTGCAGAAGCAGAGCGTGTAACTGGTTTCGTTGATGGACATGCCGTGGGAAAGCATGCGCTTGGCCTCCTGTAATTTCTGGTCAAGGATATACCGGTGAAGAGAAATCTTCCGATCCTTTTTAAAGGCAGCAGATAAATAGTCCCGGGACACATGGAGGTTTCGGGCAAGATCTTCAATCTTAAGACGGCTGTGAAGATGAATATGAATGAGATGCACACACTGATTAATTAAGGGACTGGAGCATTGGGGAATGGTATTTTCTTTCACCTTTGTGACCAGCTCCATTGCTTTTTCACACAGATAATGAATACATTCTTCCATTGTTTTCAGAGAGTCAATTTCCTGAATATATTCGTCGCTTAGCTGATAGGCTTCACTTTCATCCAATCCCCCTAAAATCGCATAATGAATGGCAACGGCAATGGTCGATACTGCCCAGTAATGAATCTCCCGCAAGGGATTATCGGACATGTGACCGATGATCAGACCGGAATTCTGATACAGCGTCAGGGAATCCTCCACACCCTTCCGATCCCCATTCTGAATAGCCCGAAATAGCAGGAGTTCATAGTGGAAAGGCGTATGCGTCTTCCCATCCTCTCTTGCATCGTAGAGAAAATTTTGGGAAGAGGTAAGAAATTCGTAGTTTATTTCACGCTGATTTGAGGACATTCCGGACTCCTTTTAGATTTTTGTTTCTCTATTGTATTGTAACATAGATTGTAACGATTCAGAACCATAAATTTGATATGATATAACATAAAAATGATATAGGCTTCAACTCGAAGATGATAATTTGATCTTAGAAAGTAACATAAAATGGGGGTGTTTTATGGATCAGAATTTAGAAGAAATGTGCAGGCTCGTAACAGGAAAAGGAGCCTGGCATATTGGGGAACTTCAGGTGTCGGATGGCCCGCATGGTGTCCGGGCGCAGGAGGATGGAGCCAAGAACAATGACAGCTATGAGGCAACGTGTTTTCCAACGGCAAGCAGCGTGGCGTGCTCCTGGGATCCGGTCCTCATCGGACAAATGGCAGAAGGGATTGCGAAGGAGGCAAAGGAACTGGGTGTTTCGGTTGTGCTTGGTCCCGGAATCAACATCAAACGTTCCCCGCTTTGCGGAAGGAATTTCGAGTATTATTCGGAAGATCCATTCCTTGCGGGAGAATTGGCAGTGTCTTATATCCGTTCCATGCAGAAGTGTGGTGTCGGAACTTCGTTGAAGCACTTTGCAGGAAATAATCAGGAAACTCACCGCATGACCTCGAATTCCATGATCGATGAGCGGGCATTGCACGAGATTTATCTGGCGGCTTTTGAACAGGCGGTGAAGAGAGCAAGACCGGCTACGGTTATGGCCGGCTACAATTATCTGAATGGCGTACCGGCCTGTGAAAACAGGGAATTGCTGACCGGTATTCTGAGGGACAGATGGGGCTATGAAGGGCTTGTCATGAGTGACTGGGGAGCCTGCGTGGATCTTCCTGCCTGCATCAGGGCCGGAATGAATGTGGAGATGCCGGACAGCAACGGCAATCATTTTAAGGATCTTTCCAATGCCATAAAGACAGGAAAACTTCCGGTTTCCAAACTTGCGGAGGCAGCACAGAGAATTAAGGAGTTGGAGGAGACTTATGGCAGGGGGCAGAGAATCGGGAAAAGGTTAAACTGCGTTGTCCCTGAAACGAGATGTAGAAATCACGAGCTGGCAGAGAAAATCGAAGAAGAAAGTGCCGTTCTTCTTCAAAACGATGGATTCCTTCCGCTAAAGGGAAAAAAGGAAATCCTGATTCTGGGAGATCTGGCACTTCACCCACGAATTCAGGGAGGAGGCAGCAGCCATATCCATACGGAACGGGTCGATTCGGTGATGGAAGCTCTGGAAAAGGAGCATGTTACGGTACACTTTGCCAGAGGATATCAGAGTACTTCATGGAAGAGAAATAAGAGGCTGGAAAAGGAAGCACTGTTTTTGGCAAAAGAGGCAAAGGAGCGGAAGATCCCGGTGCTGTTCTTTGGTGGACTTACAGATATTGCAGAAGGAGAAGGATATGACCGGGAAAGCTTTTCTCTGCCGCAGAATCAGTCAGTACTTTTGCAGGAGTTGTTGAAGGTAAATGATAATATCGGGTTTATTTCCATAAGCGGTTCGCCTTATGATATGCAGCTTGTGTGTCAGTGCAGGGCAGTGTTGCAGCTTTATCTGGGAGGAGAAGCCGCCGGGGCGGCCTGTACACGGATTGTGTTGGGAAAGGCGAATCCTTGCGGGAAACTCGCAGAGACGATTCCTTACCGGGAAGAAGACGTACCAAGCTACGGAAACTTTGGAAAGCAGAAGGAACAGCGACTGCATCCGGATGAGGTGGAATACCGGGAGAGTATTTTCGTGGGCTACCGGTATTACGATACTTTTGAGGTGCCGGTGAGGTTCTGTTTCGGACATGGATTGAGCTATACCAGCTTTTCCTATTCCAATCTCACAATCACAGAGAAGGAGAATCAAAGCTATACGGTTACGTTTGAGGTGGAAAACACCGGTGAGACTGCAGGAATGGAGATTTCGCAGGTTTATGTGAGAAACCCACAGACGGAAGATTTCCGTGCCAGAAGGGAATTGAGGGGATTTGCAAAGACTGCTTTAGAGCCTGGCGAAAAGAAGAAAGTGGAAGTTATGTTAACTGACAGGGCTTTCTCGGTTTATCAGAATTCGGAATTTGAGGTAATCGGAGGCGACTATGAGATTCAGATCGGTGCTTCTCTTAACGACATCCGGCTGGCAGGGGAGGTAGAGGTTCAGGGAGCGGAGCTTGAGAGCCCTTTGAGTCTTAAGAATAAGGTGCCTCTTACGAAAGAAGATTTTGACAGGATTTATACTTATTCGAGGACTCATCTTTCCCATACCGTTCCGGGAGAATTTACAACAAAGAATTCTCTAATGCAGATGCAGCCGTATTCCCGGCTTGCCAGAAGATGGATCCGGATCGGGAAGCTGGCGGCGAGGCTGATGTATTTCCCGAAGTCCGTGAAGGACCCGGAGGTGCGGATGATGCTGGAAGGAATTTTAGAAGGAAACGTGGACAGTGTCTGTAATCAGAGTGGTGGTATGGTGAAACGAAAGACGATTTTAAAAATTGTAGATTCTGCGAACAGGGGGAAGAAACATGAATGATAAATTAGATGCAAGAACAAAATGGAGCTATTGTATTGGAGCAACAGGGCGGGATGCTGCGTATGCGCTGGTGAGTATGTACCTGATTCTTTATGTCCAGTACACGATGAATTTAAGCAGCGTGCAGTTTGCCGTGATCAGCGCTGCCATGATCGTCTGCATGGTCTGGGATGCAGTCAACGATCTGCTGATGGGAATTATTATTGAAAATACGCATTTCCGGATGGGAAAATTCAAGCCCTGGATTCTGATTGGTTCGATCAGTAATGCCGTGGTGATCATCGGTCTGTTTACGATAAGACCGCAGGGCTGGGGATTTGTAGCATTTTACAGTCTCTTTTATCTACTGTGGGGAATGACGTATACCATGAATGATATTGCCTACTGGGGCGTGCTTCCTTCGTTAAGCTCGGATCCGGGAACCCGGGACAGTCTGGTTACGATCATGAGTATTTTCGTCTGCATCGGTCAGTTTTCAGTGGCCGGTGTGGTTCCTGTCGTTATTGCAGGAAATGCGGTAATGGCTTACCGGATCGTTGCGCTGGTCGTAGCCTTAGCACTTATTGCTTTCCAGATGCTGACCGCCTTTGGCATCCGGGAAAAGGAACGGAAGGAGCAGACCGAGAAGTTATCCTTAAAGGATATGTATCACATTTTTGCAAGAAATGATCAGCTTGTGGCAGCAGGCATTGCATCCATCTTTTTTAACATTACCTGCAATATCCTGATTATTTTTGGAGTGAATTTCTTCTATATAGAATATGGTTATTCGGAAAGTGGAAATCGGGTATTTTACTTTACCGTGATGTACGGACTGGGAATGCTGATTTCGCAGGCGAGCTATGCGTTCTTGGCAAAACACTTTTCAAGAGGTAAAATACTTAAGATATGTCTCGTTGCCTTACTGGCAGGGTATGCAGGTTTCCTTGGATTTGGCTATGTGCTGCCGAAGAACGTCATCCTGTTAAATGTCATCGGCTTTCTCATCTTTTTCTTTCAGGGATTGATGAATCTGGTGATCGTCGTTATGATTAACAACACGATCGAATACGATGAGGCAAGATTTCACGAGCGGCATGATTCCGTGATTTCCGCAGTCCGCTCTTTCAGCGTAAAGCTGGCAGGTGGGATTAATCAGGGCTTATCCACACTGGTGCTGATTGCGAGCGGAATTTATGCAAAGAGCCAGAGAATCAGTGCGTTGGAGATTGCCGTAAACCGTGGGGAACTGTCCAGTGAGGAAGCATTGCTTACCGCCAATCAGTATATTGGTGAGATCTCTGCCACACAGGGGCTGGTGTTCCGACTTGGCATGGTATTGATTCCGGTAGCGGCATTGCTGGTTTCGTATGTGGTACTCCGGAGCAAATATCACATTGACGAAGCGGAGTATGAAAAGCTGATTCAAAACTGCATTCCCGTGAAAAAATTCGGTTGAGTTTCCTGTAGAAATATGTTATATTAGCGCATGAATTGAATATGGAGTATGTAAGGTGTCGGAGCAATGCGTGGCAATTTTGCCGTATCATAGATGCGCGTTGGCTCCGGTGAAAAGGGAAACAGGTGTAAATCCTGTACGAACTCGTCACCGTAATTAGGGAGTAGAAGCCGAGATATCACTGGGAAACTGGGAAGATGGCGGATGCGATGATCTTTAAGCCGGGAGACCTGCCTGACTGCTGTACAGAAACGATTGTTTCAGACCACGAGTAAAAAGGTTGTACGTAATGCGGACCGTTGGGGATGCTGCAGATTTTGCACAATTCCGGATGGTTACGTTTTCTTTGTGTACAAACCCTTTACCTGTTAAAAATAGGAAAGGGTTTTATTTGTTTATGGAAATTCCATTGGAATTTCTATAAAGCGAACTCTTTATTTACTGCGTAAACTCCCGTTTCCTGTTAGCCTACTTCATAACAAAAACGCAGGAAACCTGCAGAAAAGAGGAGAACTTATGAAAAACAAAATTGTAGCAGTACTTATGGCATCGGTACTTGGTGTATGTACGCTTGCCGGATGTGGAAGCAGCAATACACAGGAAACCACAGCAGAAGAAACTACACAGACTGAAGATGCGACCGGGGATGCAGCAGCTTCTGAAACAGAAGAAGCTACAGAGGAAGAGGCAGACACCGCAGAGAGTGAGGATGCAGACCAAATGGCAGCAGACAATGTAGCAGCATTGATTGATGCAATTTATGTGCAGGAAAGAACCGAAAACACCGATCAGCAGTGTGCAGATGCAAAGGCTGCATGGGATGCTTTAACAGATGTACAGAAGGAACTGGTAGAAGGTGAAAATGCAGATCCGGATTACTTCGGAAGAGATACCGGAGATGCTTCTAAGGATGATGCACGTAATCAGGATGAAATCGGTGAAAATGAAATTCTGGTAGTAAGCTTTGGTACTTCCTTTAACAACAGCCGTGCAGCAGACATTAAGGGAATCGAAGATGCCCTGCAGGCTGCATATCCGGACTGGTCAGTCAGAAGAGCATTTACTGCACAAATTATTATTAACCATGTACAGGCCCGTGATGGTGAGAAGATTGATAATGTGAACCAGGCACTGGACCGCGCGGTTGCAAACGGTGTCAAGAACCTGATTGTACAGCCGACACACTTAATGCATGGTGCAGAGTATGATGAATTAGTTGGAGAGCTGGATAATTACAAGGATCAGTTCGAATCCGTCCAGGTTGCAGAGCCGTTACTTGGTGAAGTAGGTGCAGATGCAACGGTAATCAATGCAGATAAGAAGGCGGTTGCAGAAATTCTTACCGCAGAAGCAGTAAAGAATGCAGGCTATGACAGTCTGGATGCAGCGAAGGAAGATGGTACCGCATTTGTATTTATGGGACATGGAACCTCTCATACTGCAAAGGTGTCCTACAGCCAGATGCAGACACAGATGAAGGAGCTTGGTTATGATAATGTATTTATCGGTACGGTAGAGGGAGAACCGGAAGAAACTGCATGTGAAGCAGTCATTGATGCAGTAGCAGAAGCCGGATATACCAAAGTCATTCTTCGTCCGTTAATGGTTGTTGCCGGAGATCATGCAAACAATGATATGGCAGGCGGGGATGAGGATTCCTGGTTAAGTATGTTCAAGGCTTCCGGTAAGTTTGACAGTGTCGATACCCAGATCGCAGGACTTGGTGAAATCGAAGGAATCCAGCAGATTTATGTAGAGCATACGGCAGATGCTATGAATCAGTAGAATCGGTATAGCTGACTGGAATGAAAATAAACCTGTATCGAACAGGATGTTGTGAGGCGGACAATGAGTAAGATAAAAACAATCCTTTTGACCGGCGTATTGGTTTTCAGTATGGCTTTTGTAAGTGCCTGTGCTGGAAAGACAGAGGATCAGCAGGAGGCGGCTGTCGAAGAGACAGCCCCTGCTGCTAAAGAAGTTACGGAAGAACCCGAAGAGAGTGAAGCAGCGACAGAGGTTCAGGAAGACACAGCAGAAACCACGCAGGCAATACTTCCGGATGGAACTTATGATGCGGAATTTTCTACGGACAGTTCCATGTTCCATGTGAGTGAAGCCTGTGATGGAAAGGGTGTCCTGACGGTAGAAAACGGTCAGATGACCATTCATGTATCTCTGGCCTCCAAGAAGATCCTGAATCTTTATCCGGGATCTGCAGAGGATGCGCAGAAGGACGGTGCACAGCTTTTAGAGCCGACAGTGGATGAAGTAACCTACAGTGACGGCCTGACCGATGAGGTATATGGATTTGATATTCTGGTTCCGGCATTGGATGAAGAATTTGATGTTGCCCTGATCGGAACCAAGGGCAAGTGGTATGATCACAAGGTCTGCGTATCGAATCCTGTAGAAGCTTCTGAAGCAGAAACAGCAGGGACATCGGCTTCCGGCGAAGCTTCAGGAAAATCCGGCATTCCTGATCTTACAGATGGAAGCTATTTAGTAGAGATGACCTTTGAAGGAGGAAGCGGACGCGCAAGCATTGCTTCTCCTGTGACGATTACCGTAGAGAATCAGAAGGTGACAGCTTCCGTAGAATGGAGCAGTCCGAACTATGATTATATGCTGGTAGACGGAGAGAAGTTTCTTCCGGTAAACACCGAAGGAAATTCCGTATTTGAGATTCCCGTAGCCGCTTTTGACGAACCGGTGACGGTAATCGGAGATACTGTGGCAATGAGTAAGCCACATGAAATCGAGTATACCCTGACCTTTCATTCCGATACGATCAAGGCGCTCGATTAAGAGGAACGATCTATGAGAAAAAGAAGAAAGAAAACAATCGTATCCGGTTTGTTTTTGCTGGGACTGCTTGGGCTTTTGGGCTGTGGCAGTCCTTCTTCTGATTCTGCTTCGATCGTACCGGGGAAGAATGCAGCTTTTCCGGAGGATGCGAATGAAAAAGCAGGAGCAGCCGGGATAAGTGCAGATAAGGCAACGATTCTTTTCCCGGAAGGCACGAATGAGGCAGAATCAGAAGAACTGGTTTATGAAGGCAGCATGGAACTGCAGTATGCACAGAATTTTTCCGTGGACTACTATGAGGGCGGATACCGGATGTTAAAGACGATGGACGGAACGGAGCTTTTCATTGTGCCGGAGGAAAAAGAGATACCGGAAAACCTCCCGAAAGAGGTGATTGTCATGCAGCAGCCCATCCGGAACCTGTATCTGGTATCGTCTGCGGTGATGGACATGTTTGTGAAGCTTCAAGCTCTTGATACGATACGGTTTTCCGGGCAGAAGGAAGAAAACTGGTATGTGGAGGAAGCCAGGGATGCCATGGAGCGGGGCGATATCCGGTATGCCGGAAAGTACAGTAAGCCGGATTATGAAACAATCGTTTCAGAAAACTGCTCCCTCGCCATTGAAAACCGGATGATTACGCATACGCCCGAGGTGATTGAAATGCTGAATGACTTTGGAATCCCGGTGATGATTGAGTATTCCAGTTATGAATCCCATCCGCTTGGCAGGGTGGAATGGATTAAATTCTTCGGTGCCATGGTGGGAAAGGAAGAAGAGGCGGAACAGATCTTTGCAGAGCAGACGGCTATTTTAAAGGAAGTGACCTCGGATGAAAAGACCGATCAGACTGTGGCATTTTTCTTTATCACCTCAAACGGGCTGGTGCAGATCCGGAGAAGCTCCGATTATATCCCGAAAATGATTGAGCTTGCGGGAGGCAGATATATTTTTGAGGACATGGGGGAAGAAGGTGGACGTTCGACCATGAACATCCAGATCGAGGAGTTTTATGAAGGGGCAAAGGATGCGGATTTTCTGATTTATAACAGTACGATTGACGGTGGCGTGGATTCCATTGCACAGCTCCTTGAAAAATGCCCGGTTCTGGAGGATTTTAAAGCAGTACAGGAAGGAAATGTATTCTGTACGACCAATGACTATTATCAGCAGTCGATGTCCGTTGGTGATCTGATGAAGGACTTTCATATCATGCTCCTTCGGGGGGATGATACGCAGATGAAGTATCTTTTCCGGCTGAAATAGGGGAGGAAGTATATGCAGCATAACCGAACATTAAGAGTGATAACGGCATTCCTTTTACTGACAGCAGGAATTATTCTGTTCCTGATTCTGAATGTTTGCATCGGAACGGTGTCCATTCCGTTTAAGGATATTCTTTCTTCCATCCGGGGACAGGAGGTATTGAATGCGAGAATTCTGTGGGACATCCGGATGCCGCGGACGCTGGCTGCGTTAATCCTTGGTGGGGCGCTTGCCCTTGCCGGATATTTATTACAGACCTTTTTCCATAATCCGATTGCAGGACCTTTTGTGCTCGGAATCTCATCCGGAGCGAAAATGATGGTTGCATTATTCATGGTATTTTTCATGGGACGATCCATAAGGGTAACCTCTTTTACGATGATTCTGGCAGCATTTCTCGGTGCCATGATCTGTATGGGCTTTGTGCTTCTGATGGCACGCCGGGTAAACCGGATGTCGATGCTGGTGGTAAGCGGTGTGATGATCGGTTATATCTGTTCGGCGATTACCGAGTTTGTCGTGACCTTTGCGGAGGATGCGGAAATTGTGAATCTGCATAACTGGTCACGGGGAAGCTTTTCCGGGATGAACTGGAACCAGGTGAGGGTGATGTCGGTGGTGGTTTTCCTTACCTGCATCTGCATCTTTTTACTGGCAAAGCCCTTAAGTGCTTATCAGATGGGAGAGGGCTATGCACAGAACATGGGAGTGAATGTGCGGCTTTTGCGGATTGCACTGGTGGTTTTATCCAGTGTCCTTTCGGCATGTATTGTGGCGTTTGCAGGACCAATCTCTTTCGTGGGAATTGCGGTGCCGCACCTTGTTAAGCAGCTCCTTGGAACGACGAAGCCGATTCTGATGATTCCGGCCTGTTTTCTTGGCGGCGGAGTGTTCTGTCTGTTCTGTGATCTGCTTGCGAGGATGGTTCTGGCACCGACCGAATTGAGTATCAGCACGGTGACGGCGATCTTCGGAGTGCCCGTTGTCTTATGGGTGATGGTTCGCAGGAATAAGGAGAAGATGGACACATGAAGGATTATTTCCGTACCATAAAAATGGCAGTGGGCTATAACGGAAAGCCCCTGATGGAACAAATCGAAATCGGACTTTCGAAGGGTGAAATCCTGACACTGATCGGTCCGAACGGTTCCGGCAAATCGACCATCCTTAAAAGCATTGCCGGACAGTTGGCGCTGCTTGGCGGTACGATTATGCTGGGAAGCAGTCATTTGGAAGAAATGTCCTTATCCAGGAGAGCACAGACGATGGCCGTACTGCTGACGGAACGTCTGCGTACGGAAATGATGACCTGTGAGGATGTGGTGGCAACCGGAAGATATCCTTATACCGGGCGGTTCGGTATCCTTTCGGAAAAGGACCGGGAGGCCGTGGCAGAGGCCATGAAGCTGGTGCATGTAGAGGAACTTAAGGAACAGGATTTTACCCGGATCAGTGACGGACAAAGACAGCGGATTATGCTGGCACGTGCGATCTGTCAGGAGCCGGAAATTCTGATACTGGATGAGCCGACGTCGTATCTGGATGTGAAGTATAAGCTGGAATTTTTGTCAGTGTTACAGGAAATGAAACGGAAGAAAAAGCTGACTGTGATCATGTCCCTGCATGAGATTGAACTGGCAGAGATTATCTCCGATCAGATTCTGTGTATCCGGGAACACCGGGTAGACCGGATGGGAACTCCGGCAGAGGTACTGGACAAAGGATATATTGCGAAGCTGTTCGATATTACAGCGGGAAGCTACGAGGAAACAACCGGAAATGTGGAGTTGCCGGCACCACGGGGAGAGCCTGAGGTTTTTGTGATGGCAGGAGGCGGCAGCGGCAGGAGTGTCTACCGGAAGCTGCAGCGGGAGGGGACACCATTTGCAACCGGAATTCTGTTCCGGAATGATCTGGATTATCCGACTGCGAGGGCACTTGCCGGCAAGGTGATTGTAACGGAAGCTTTTGAGCAGGTTCCCCGGGAAACCCTGCAGGAAGCAAAGAATATATTAAGTAACTGCAAAAAACTGATCTGCTGCCGGAAAAGCTTTGGGAGCTTCGAGAAGGAGAACGAAGAACTGCTGAACTGGGCGCAGGAGAAGAAGATCGAAATTGAGTTTCAAAATGCAGGAGAAGAATGTTGCCAGAGAAGAATGATACCAGAGAAAAGTGATACCAGAGAAGAGTGATACCGGATAAGAGTAATACCGGGGAAGAAATGGGACAGTAAGGAGATAGAAAAGGAAGATAGCCTTTAAGAAAACAGGCATGAGGATAAACAGATGGCAAAGGTAATTATGATACAGGGAACCATGTCGAATGCTGGTAAGAGCTTTCTGGTGGCTGGGCTGTGCCGGATTTTTAAGCAGGACGGATGGCGAGTGGCTCCTTTTAAATCACAGAATATGGCGCTCAATTCCTTTATTACGAAGGAAGGGCTGGAAATGGGAAGGGCTCAGGTCATGCAGGCGGAAGCAGCAGGGATCGATCCAATGGTCTGTATGAATCCGATTCTGCTAAAACCCACGAATCATACCGGCTCGCAGGTCATTGTCAATGGAGAAGTGATCGGCAACATGAGCGCGCGGGATTATTTTGCCTACAAAAAGCAGTTGATTCCGGACATCCGGAAGGCATTCCGGAAGTTAGAGGAATATGCGGATATTATTGTGATCGAGGGAGCAGGGAGCCCTGCGGAAATCAACCTGAAGGAAAACGACATTGTGAATATGGGTCTTGCGCAGATGCTGGATGCGCCGGTGCTTTTAGTCGGGGACATTGACCGTGGAGGGGTGTTTGCACAGCTCCTGGGAACCTTGATGCTTTTGACGGAAGAAGAAAGAAAACGGGTCAAGGGCCTTATTATTAATAAATTCCGGGGAGATAAGTCGATTCTTGACCCGGGAATTACGATGCTGGAAGAAAAGGGCGGTGTTCCGGTTACGGGAGTGGTTCCTTATATGGAGCTTGCGCTTGAGGATGAGGATAGCCTTACCGGACGTTTTGACCGCAAAAAGGAAGGACTGATTGACATTGCGGTCATTCATTACCCGAGAATATCCAACTTTACGGATTTCAATGTTTTTGAGCAGTTTCCGGAGGTGACGGTGCGTTATGTGACCTCGATCAGTGAACTCCATCATCCGGATCTCATTTTTCTTCCGGGCAGCAAAAATACGATGGGGGACCTCAAATGGATGCGGCAGAACGGTCTGGAAGCTGCGGTAAAAAGATTAGCAGGAGAGATCCCGGTATTCGGAATCTGCGGAGGCTATCAGATGTTAGGAGAAACCATAGCAGATCCCGATGGTGTGGAAGAGGGCGGCTCTATCCGGGGAATGGAATTGTTATCTGTAACGACCGTCTTACAGAAGGAGAAGCGGCGCTGCCAGACAGAAGGCAGCGTAGGACAGATAGAAGGACCGTTACAGGGGATGTCCGGAAAGGCTTTCCGGGGCTACGAAATTCATATGGGAAAGACATTGTCGAAAGAAGAGACAGGCGAGGCTTTGCCGGAAAACCAGCCGGTGATCCAGACAGGAGCAAATCCGAATGTTTACGGTTCCTATGTGCACGGACTGTTCGATCAGGCACAGATTGCAGGGGAGACTGTACAGGCTCTTGCAAAGAAAAAGGGCGTTTCCCTGCAGGATGGTCAGATGGAGGACTATCAGAGCTTTAAGGAAAAGCAGTATGACAAGCTGGCAGATACCTTACGGCTTTACTTAAATATGGAGGAAGTTTATGGAATGCTTCGGGATGCCGGTATTTAAGGATTATACCAGGGAGGAACTAAAGCAGATTAAAATAGAAGCACCGGAGGAACAGATGCGTAAGAATGTGCAGAAGAACTGGGATCATGTTGCCAAACCGTTAGACGGTATGGGACGGTTTGAAGCACTTACTGCACAGATCGGAGCGATCCTTGGAACGGAGGTACTTGACCTTTCAAAAAAGGCAGTACTGATCTTCTGTGCCGATAACGGGATTGTGGAAGAAGGGATAAGCCAGAGCGGACAGGAAGTGACCACAGCAGTTGTGCAGGCTATGGGGCGAAATGCTTCTTCGGTCGGGAAGATGAGTGCAAAGGCCGGAGCTGTGACAATTCCGATAGATATTGGGATGAGCCACAAGGGTTCCATTCCGGGAGTGCGGAATGAGAAGCTTCGGTGCGGAACGCGGAACTTCCGGAGGGAGCCTGCCATGACGGAAGAAGAGACCGTGAAAGCCATTGCGACAGGCATAAAGCTGGTACAGGAATGTAAGAGGGATGGCTATACGCTTCTGGCAACCGGGGAAATGGGAATTGGAAATACAACAACAAGCAGTGCTGTGGCAGCCGCAGTGCTGCGGTGTGATCCCGTACTTGTCACCGGAAAGGGAGCCGGGTTAAGTGAAGAAGGGCTCTTACGGAAGCAGCAGTTGATTGCAGAGGCAATCCGGAGCTATGATTTGTATAAGGCAGATCCGTTCACGGTCTTAAGCACGGTCGGAGGCTTTGATATTGCAGGATTGGTTGGAATGTGCGTGGGAGGTGTGCTCTTTCATCTGCCCATCGTCTTAGACGGGGTGATCAGTATGGTGGCAGCCCTCGTTGCAGAACGTCTTTTTCCGGGGACCAAGGAGTATCTGCTCCCCTCACACAGGGGAAAGGAACCGGCCGTAGAGTTACTGATGAAGGAGCTGCAGATGGAGCCGGTGATCGATGGGAAAATGGCACTGGGAGAAGGAACGGGTGCGGTCATGCTCTTTGCTCTACTGGATATGGCGCTGCAGTTGTATGAGACCGGAACCACCTTTTCCGGGATGCAGATTTCAGCATATAAGAGGTTTACATAATGTAAAATTACCGGAAAGCAAAAGAACAGGAAAAAGGATAAGGATTATGGTAGTTTTAGTCACAGGTGGCAGCGGAAGCGGAAAGTCCGCCTTTGCGGAAGAATATCTGATGCGTCTGTCCACGCAGGCAGAAACAAAGTATTATATCGCGACCATGCAGCCGTTTGGGGAAGAAAGCCTTGCTAAAATCAGACGTCATCAAAGGCTCCGTGCCGGGAAAGGCTTTACGACGATTGAGCAGTCAAGGGATCTTACAAAAGCAGCGCAGAGATTTGCAAAGCCGTCCAATCAATTTCAGGAGGAAGCTGTGACGATCAATCGGCCGGAAAATTCCGTACCGTTCATACGGGATACGGCACTCCTGGAATGTATGTCCAATCTGGTTGCAAATGAAATGTTTGCAAAAAATAAAATCCGGTTAAGGGATGAGGTGACCGCACAGATTCTTGATGGAATAGAAGCACTGAACCGCCAGCTTGCCCACTTTCTTATCGTGACAAATAATGTATTTGAGGATGGCATTTCCTATGAAGAAACGACCGCGGAATATATCGAGGCGATGGGGCAGGTCAATGAAAGACTGGCGGCCATGGCCGATACCGTGATTGAAGTTGTGGCCGGTATTCCGGTTGTCTGGAAAGGAACGTTATTATGAAACTGTTAAAAGCGCTTATCATTTCTTTTTCCATGTATTCGGGGATTCCGATGCCACAGTTTGAGTGGAAAGAGGAAGATATGAAATATATGTTATGCTTTTTTCCATGGATCGGTGCAGTGATCGGAGCTGGCATTGTTCTTTGGTCCATGTTATGTAAACAGGCTGAACTGGGAATGCTTTGCTATACAATGGGAGGGGCAGCCATTCCTCTGCTCATTACCGGCGGTTTTCATGTGGATGGCTTCATGGATACGATGGACGCGTTCCACTCGTACCAGCCGAAGGAGAAGAAGCTGGAAATACTGAAGGATTCCCATATTGGAGCGTTTTCGGTGATTATGCTGGCACTTTACGGCCTGATTTATCTGGGTGCATTTTCAGAGATCGGGCTGGAAAGCGGACTTTGGATTGTCTGTGCCGGATTTGTGTTGTCGAGAGTATTAAGCGGCATTGCAGTGGTTACCTTCCGCTCCGCGAAAAGTGATGGCCTGCTTTACCTGTTTGCAAGCAGGGCGCAGAAGCGGATTGTGAAGGCCTCTCTTTATGTGCAGGGAATCCTGTGTATCGCATTCATGCTATGGCAGTCATTTTTGCAGGGAGGAGCGGCGGTACTTGCAGCGCTTTTGATATTCGCCTATTACCATCACCGGACAAAAAAGGAGCTCGGTGGAATTACCGGGGATACCGCAGGATGGTTTGTGCTGCTGTGTGAAGAAATGGTGATGGTTGTAGTGGCAGTAGCGGGTAAGTTGATATAAGAGGAAAATCATGAAATTAATTATAGGTGGTCTGGCACAGGGAAAATTGCATTATGTCCTGCAAAAGGAAGGAAACGGGAAGAGTATTATCTTTGATGGGGTACTTCCGGAAGAGGGACAGATACAGGAAGCCAGGAAAAAAGCAGGTGGTGAAAAAAAGATGATGATTATCAATCACTTCCATCATGTTGTGAAGAAGGAACTGGCAGGAAAAAGAACCCCGGAGGAACTGGAAGCGGATGTGATGGAGTTTGTGGAGAAACATCCGGAGGTTATTCTGATTTGTGATGAAATCGGAAACGGAATCGTTCCGGTGGATGCGTTTGAAAGAACCTATCGGGAGCAGACCGGAAGAATTCTGATCCGGCTTGCACAAAAAGCAGATGAGGTGGTGCGTGTATTATGCGGAATCGGTCAGAGAATCAAATAGAAGTTTATCTGATCCGGCACGGAGCAACGAATGCCAATCGTGAGCACCGGTATCTGGGGAGGACGGAGGAGCCGTTAAGTGAAGAAGGACGGGAGGAATTAAAGGCTTTTCAAAGGCAGGGCATCTATCCTGATCCGGCATCCTTACAAGCCTTATTTGTCAGTCCTATGGAACGGTGCCGGGAAACAGCGGAGCTTTTGTTTGGGGACTGTGAGCAGCATGTGATTCCGGAATTCCGGGAGATGGACTTCGGACTCTTTGAAGGAAAGAATTATCAGGATCTGCAGGGAGATGCCCGGTACCAGACATGGATTGACAGCAACGGAACAATCCCTTTTCCGGAAGGAGAAAGCCGGGAGGACTTTATTGCACGGTGCAGGAAGGGATTTGAAGAGATGCTCCGGATTGCAA
Organism: Firmicutes bacterium CAG:95; assembly: GCA_000438155.1. Taxonomy (GTDB): domain Bacteria; phylum Bacillota; class Clostridia; order Lachnospirales; family Lachnospiraceae; genus Suilimivivens. The sequence goes on along the minus strand of FR902916.1, from coordinate 48,409 downwards.
TTGCCGGGGTTATAGGTAGAAATGAAGAAGACAAAAATGCAGAAGATAAAAATGCAGAAAATGACAGGAATGTGAAGAATCAGAAGAATACAGACAATCAGAAGAAGTTAGAGAAGCTGGAGAATATAGAAAAACAGCAAAATGCAGCAAAGCAGAAAAACAGGGATGAGAATCTGAAAATTGCTGCCGTGGTTCATGGAGGAACGATAATGGCAGTGTGCAGCAGCTTTACGGATGGTGAGTACTTCGATTTTCAGATTGGAAACGGAGAAGGTTACCGCTGCAAAGTAACCGTCGGGCAGTCATCCGGGGAGATATATATGGATAAGTTATGTAAATTAGTTATGTAAAATAGTTATGTAAACTACATAGACATAATGAATGATTGTAATTATGCGGTACAGCTTGAAGCATTTACCGCTGAAGGTATAAGAACATGATTTGAGAGTGCAAAATTCCATAGGTGAAGCTGATCTTAAATGAATTTTGCATTGTAACTGTGAAGGTACTGAATAGTTATGTATGATCGAATATATCATATGGGGAGAATACCATGCTGAAATATCATATGACAGCGTTCTTTCTGGGTTTCCTTCTGGATCTTCTGCTGGGGGATCCCTACTGGCTGCCGCATCCGATCCGGCTGATCGGCAATCTGATCGCGGCACTTGACCGGAAACTGCTGGGGAATCCGGAAGAAAGTAAAAGAAATGATCGTAGAGAATTTCATAGAGGAATTGTGCTGGTTGTACTGGTGCTTTTTAGTGTAATCGTGGTGGCTGCAGTTCTTTTATTTGGCGGATATGCCCTGCATCCTTACATAGGCTTGGTGCTGGAAACCATCATGACCTATCAGATTCTGGCAGCGAAATGCCTGAAGGTTGAGAGCATGAAGGTCTATGCCTGCTTAAAGAGGGGAGATCTTCCGGCAGCGAGAAAGGCGGTATCCATGATTGTCGGAAGAGATACGGACGTACTCGATGAGACAGGAGTCGCCAGGGCGGCGATTGAAACGGTAGCGGAGAACACCTCGGATGGAGTGATTGCACCGATGCTGTATCTGGCATTGGGAGGACCGGTGCTGGGGTTCTTTTATAAGGCCGTGAATACGATGGATTCCATGGTTGGCTATAAGAATGACCGTTATCTCTATTTTGGAAGAGTGGCAGCGAAGCTGGATGATGTGGTGAATTTTTTCCCTGCCAGAATCAGTGCTTATCTGATGATTCTTTCCGCTTTTGTCGGTGGAAGTGCATACGATGGAAAAAGGGCGTTTCAGATTCACAGGAGGGACCGTAGGAACCATGCCAGTCCGAATTCGGCACAGACAGAATCGGCATGCGCGGGAGCACTTGGAATCCGGCTTGCCGGAGATGCCAGTTATTTTGGTAAAGTGGTGAAAAAACCCTATATCGGAGATGCGGTGCGGAAGGTGGAATTCGAGGATATCAAACGGATCAATCACCTTATGTATCTTACCGCATGGCTTTGTGAGCTTTTGTGTATAGGGATGATGGGAATTACATTTCTACTTTGGATAAGCTAGAAAGGAGCCGGAGAAACACGATGAAAAACAAAGCAATACACGGTGGAGACATCTACCGGAATCAGGTCCGGCTTGATTTCTCGGTCAATGTAAATCCGCTTGGAATGCCGGACGGAGTCGAAGCGGCGTTGCATGAAGCAGTCTGCAGCGTGCAGGAATATCCGGATATGGAGGCGTTGGCACTGAAGGAAAGCCTTGCAGAGAAGCTTGCTGTTCCGGAAGAGAAGCTGCTTTTCGGAAACGGAGCTTCGGAGCTTCTGATGGCGGTTGTGCATGCCATGCATCCAACGAAAATCATGATCCCTTCTCCTTCCTTTTATGGTTATCAGCATGCGGCGAAAGCAGCAGGAAGCAAAGTGATTCCACTTATGCTAAAGGAAGAGAACGGGTTTTTATTAACAGAGGAATTATTTACTGTTTTGGAACAGGAAAGACCGGAGCTTCTTATTCTGGCAAATCCCAACAATCCGACCGGAGTGCTTACTTCGAAGGAGTATCTGAAACAGCTTTTGGGGAAATGCAGGAAAACCAATACCTTTCTGTTACTGGATGAATGCTTTATCGAATTCTGTGAAGGGCAGGATACCATGCTTTCTGAAATCGGGAAAGAGGACCGGCTGCTTTTGCTGCGGGCCTTTACGAAGAGTTTCGCTATTCCGGGAGTACGGCTTGGCTATCTGGTTGGCAGCACAGAAGAGCTACTTATAAGGATCCGGGAGCAGCTTCCGGAGTGGAATCTATCGGTTTTTGCCCAGAAGGCAGGACAGGCATGCCTTTCTTCGGAAAACGAAGCTTACCTTACAGAGACCGTCCGCTATGTGAAAAAGGAGCGGCAGTTTCTTACAGAGGAACTACAACAAATGGGGATCCGGATATTGCAAGGAGAAGCGAACTTTCTTTTGTTTTACTGTGAGGAAAATCTGTATGAGAAATTGCTGCGGCGGGGAATTCTGATCCGTGACTGCTCGAATTTTGAAGGACTGTCCCAAGGGTATTATCGCATTGCCGTGAAGCGTCATGAAGAAAATCTGCAATTACTGGAAGCAATAAAGGAGTGTTTAAAACCGTGATTGAACATTTATTACCGGAACAGATTGAACAAAGAAGCTTTGAGATCATCGATGGGGAGCTTAAGAAGCGCGGAATTGTGCTGCCCAAAGAGCAGGAAATGATTACGAAAAGAGTCATTCATACGACCGCAGACTTTGAATATACGGATACCCTGACCTTTTCGAAGGGAGCAGTAGGGATTGCCAGGGAGCTTCTGAAGAAAGGAGCCGATATTGTAACGGATACGAATATGGCGCTCTCCGGAATTAATAAGAGGTCACTGGCCGGACTGGGTGGAGAGGTACATTGTTATATGGCAGATGAAACCGTTGCAAAACTTGCCAGGGAGCGCGGAACAACGCGCGCGGCTGTCAGCATGGAAATAGCAGCGAAGATTCAAAAGCCGGTGATCTTTGCCGTAGGAAATGCACCGACAGCGCTCATTCAGATCTATGAAATGATGCAGGGCAGTGACTGGCGTCCGGCGTTTGTGATCGGTGTTCCGGTCGGATTCGTGAATGTGGAAGCGGCCAAGGAACTCATTTTGCAGACCGATGTTCCTTTTATTATTAACCGGGGCAGAAAGGGTGGCAGCAATGTAGCTGCGGCAATCTGCAACGCATTGATCTATGAACTCACAAGAAACAGATCATGAAAGGATTGGCTGAATTGTTGCTATATAATAAAGGATTTATATGGGTTGAAATATGGTTGACAGATGACAGAAACAAACCAAAGTATAGAGGATAGATTAAGGACAAAGAGATGAGATACGGTTTTACGACAGGAAGCTGTGCCGCAGCCGCTGCCAAGGCGGCTGCCTATATGCTTCTTTCCGGAATGGAAAAAACAGAAATCACGATCGAAACGCCCAAAGGAATTCCTTACACCGCACAGATTACCGATATTCAGAGGAAAGAGTGTGCCGTTACCTGTGCAGTCATAAAGGATGGCGGGGACGATCCCGATGTCACAACCGGTTCCCGGATTGTTGCCAGGGTAACGCTTCCGGAAGAACAACCGGATTCCGGCGAAAAAAGGACACAGGCAGAGATTCTTATTGACGGTGGAACGGGCGTCGGGAGAGTGACAAAGCCGGGACTCGACCAGCCGGTAGGAAATGCGGCAATCAATCATGTGCCGCGGGAAATGATTACGAAGGAAGTACTGGAGGTATGCCACCTCCTGGATTATCAGGGAATCCTGCAGGTCGAGATTTCCGTGCCGGGAGGAGAGGAGCTTGCACAGCAGACCTTTAATCCCCGCCTTGGCATTGTCGGCGGTATTTCCATTCTGGGAACCAGCGGAATTGTAGAGCCGATGAGCAATCAGGCAATATTGGATACCATCCGTGTCGAGCTCAACCAGCGGAAAGCACAGGGGTATGATTACGTGGCGGTTTCTCCCGGAAATTATGGACTGGATTATATGAAAAAGGTCTATCACTATGACCTTAACCGGAGTGTAAAATGCAGTAATTTTATCGGACAGACAATTGACATGGCGGTGGAGCTTGGCTTTCAGAGGATGCTTCTTACCGGCCATATTGGAAAGCTGATTAAGGTAGCGGGCGGCATCATGAACACCCATTCCAGGGAAGGGGACTGCCGGATGGAGCTGTTGACTGCTTTTGCGGTAAAGATTGGCGTAGAGCTTCCGGTGGCACAGCAGATCTTAACCTGTGTCACAACCGAAGAAGCTGTAAGAATCCTCGATTCATGCGGCAAAAGAGTACCGGTCATGGAGGCAGCAATGGAGCGGATTTTTTATTATCTGAATAAGCGTGCCGGGGGAAAGATGCAGGTCGAATGTCTCATGTACGCGAACGAATTCGGAGAACTGGCAAAGAGTGAGGGAGTGGAAGAATGGTTTACTTTGTTGGCGCAGGAACAGGAGCAGCAGATTTAATTACGGTACGGGGCATGCATCTTTTGGAAAAAGCAGATGTGATTATCTATGCAGGTTCTCTTGTGAATCCGGAGCTTTTACAATATGCAAAAAAGGATTGTGAAATTCATAACAGTGCCAGGCTGACGCTTCCGGAGGTCCTTGCGATTATGGAAGAGGCAGAAAAAGATGGAAAAGTGATTGTACGGCTGCATACCGGGGATCCCAGCATTTACGGGGCAGTGCGGGAACAGATGGATGCACTGGAGGAAAAGGGAATTGCCTATGAGAGCTGTCCGGGCGTAAGTGCCTGCTTCGGAGCGGCAGCATCGTTGAATCTCGAATATACCCTGCCGGATATTTCCCAGACACTGATTATTACCCGGATGGAAGGAAGGACAGGCGTGCCCGAAAAGGAACAGATCGAAGGGCTTGCCACGCATCAGGCCTCCATGGCAATTTATCTAAGTGCCGGAATGCTCGAAGAGCTGAGCCGGCGATTAATAAAGGGCGGATACCGGAGAGAGACACCGGCAGCCCTTGTCTATAAAGCTACCTGGCCGGAGGAGCAGGCTTATGTCTGTACGGTGGAATCCTTACCGGCTGTTGCAAAGGAGCATGGAATCTATAAGACAGCACTGGTGCTTGTCGGGGATGCAATCGCGCATCAGCATTACCGGAAGTCCAGACTCTATGCGCCGGATTTTTCGACGGAATTCCGGAAAGCAAAGGAAACACAAGAATGAAGGTAAGTATCATCAGTTTTACATTAAAAGGAATCGAACTGTCCTTAAAAATCAAAAAGGCATTTTCCGGGGAGACAGAGGAGGATCTCTGTCTTTATACGAAGTGTTCCCATGCGGAAAAGAGTTTGACAGAAAGAAAACTTACAGAAAAGAATCTTGCAGAAAAGGACCTTGTAGAAAGCGGGCTCTCTTATGTGGAACAGCCACTTACGGAATGGACCGGTGAGCAGATGAAGGCGAGGAGAAGTCTTCTTTTTATCGGAGCCTGCGGAATAGCGGTCCGGGCCATTGCCCCATTTCTTACGGATAAATTAAACGATGTGCCGGTGCTTGTAATGGATGAACAGGGACGCTTTGTGATTCCCGTTCTGGCAGGGCATGTGGGAGGAGCCAACGAACTGGCGCTTTCCCTTGCAGAGCGCATGGGAAGTACCCCGGTCATTACAACGGCAACCGACTTGAATCACTGCTTTGCGGTCGATCTGTTTGCCAGACGGAATGCACTGCACATCGTAAATAAGGATGGCATTGCCAAGGTGTCTTCCCGGATTCTGGCAGGAGAAGAAGTGACGATGGCAGTGGAAGAAGGGCATCTTCGGGAAGAAGAAGCCCAGACGCTGAGAGGAAGAAGGGTCTCGAGAAAAACTAATATCCCGGATGGAATCCGGCTTGTTTCCTGCATTCCTGAATTTCATACAGATATCCCGATTGTAATGACAGAAGTTATCGAAGACATTCCTGCTGCGT